>JAUVYD010000001.1 GCA_030603265.1 Dehalococcoidia bacterium | reverse complement strand
CCGGCGGCAGGGAGTCTCGGCTCAGTGCCCCGAATGCGGTGGGACTCTCATCCACCAGGAGGGCTGCAGTATCTGCGTATCCTGTGGCTACACCACGTGCTCGTAGCCGCGTGAGGAGGAACGGGCGGTGACTACATCCAGGGGACGGCACTACACAGGACTGCAGCAGATTGCAGTCATAGCGAACTCCGGGCTCACTTTCCGTCGGACCTACAATGCCATAGCAAGGACTGTCGCCAAGGCGACAGACATGAATGGCTGCAGGATTCTCCTCCTGGATTCGAAGAAGGAATACCTCACGACCGTCGGCGCCTATGGGCTAAGCGACCTCTACATCAGAAAGGGTCCGCTCGATGCACGAAAAAGTCTGCCCGAGGTGCTGGCCGGAAACATCGTGGTCGTCACCCACGCGCCAACCGACGAGAGGGTGCAACACCCGGAAGTGGCCAAATCCCAGAACGTCCTCTTCATCGCCGGGATTCCGGTCATCCTTGGAGAAGATACGATAGGAGAGCTGCGAATCTACTCAAAGGAGTCCAGGGAACTCACGGAGGTGGAGAAGGACTTCCTGAAGGCGTCCGCCAACTTGTGCGCCGTGCTGCTCGACAGGGCACAGCTTGCCCAGTTCAGAGACCGTATCGACAAGTCACGGGCGAAGGCCACCGAGGTCTCAACCCCACCCCGGATAGCAGTGAATCCCTTGAAGCCAACCGAGTTCGCGCACGAGAGCGAAGCAGAATTCGCCGGCCTGCTCGATTTCTATCAGATTGAGTGGCTGTACGAGCCACGCTCCTTCCCCCTCGCCTGGAACGGGGCCAAAATCTCTCAGATGTTCACGCCTGACTTCTACCTGCCCGAACTTGACATGTACGTCGAACTCACGACGATGAAGCAGGACCTGATTACTCTCAAGAACCGCAAGGTCAGGCGACTACGGGAGCAGTACCCTGATATTAACATCCGGCTGCTGACAAAGAAGGACTTCATGAAGCTGCTGGCGAAGTATGGCTACGGCTCGATGGGAGAGGCGAAGGTCGAGGGAGTCGGGAGGGTGCTCTACAGCCACACACAGATACAGCGCAGAGTGCGCGCCATCGCACGCAAGATATCGCGCGACTACGCGGGAGAGAGAATCGTCGTCATCGGCGTGCTCAAGGGAATGATGTGCTTCATGTCCGATCTGATGCAGTACATCTCGATCCCCGTGAGGGTCGACTACATGGACATCTCACACTACAGCGGCGACGGCGAGGTCGTGAAAATCACGCGGGATCTCGACTCTCCCATCGGGGGACAACATGTTCTCATGGTTGAGGACATCGTGGACACCGGCATGACACTGAACTACGTGCTTGCTCATCTGGCCGCGCACAAGCCGGCGAGTCTTCGCGTGTGCTCTCTGCTTGACCGCAAGGCCAGGAGACTGGCAAACGTCAAGCTCAACTACGTAGGATTCGAGATTCCGGATATATTCGTTGTGGGCTACGGCCTCGACTACAAGGGCGAGTACCGAAACCTCCCATTCATCGGGGAACTGAGACAGGATTGGGGCGGACACAGCCAGGCGAGGCTAACTGCATGAAGGACCATCTTAGTCTGCTCATCCCACGCCACGACATCGAGCGAGCCATCTCCCGGCTCGCCGGCCAGATCTCAGAGGACTACAGAGGGAGGCAGTTGGTCGCCGTCGGAATACTCAAGGGCGCTTTCATCTTCATGGCGGACCTGGTGCGGCAGATCGAGATTCCTCTCGAGGTGGATTTCGTGACCGTTTCGAGCTACGACAGTGGCAGCGAAAGCTCCCGCCGAATCAGATTGCTGCAGGACATGACAATACAGGTGAAGGACAAGGACGTCCTCATCGTGGAGGACATAATCGACAGTGGCTACACCGCCAACTATGTCCTGCGCCACGCGAAGGACACAGGGGCCCGCTCCGTTGCCATCTGCGCCCTCGCGGACAAGCCCAGCCGCAGAGAGACGCCAATTGAGATTGCCTACCTCGGATTCACAATTCCGGACAAGTTCGTCGTCGGCTACGGGCTGGACTTCGACAACAAGTTCCGCCACCTGCCTGACATCTACACCATCGAGATTGATGATGAACACGCCTGAGCTGATTCGCGTTGCGCGAGGGGAACAACCCGCTGACCTCATCTTGAGAAACTGCAGGGTCATCAACACGCTGGCCGGAGTAGTGGAGGATGCGGACATTGCCATTTGCGGCGACACCATCGCCGGACTCGGTAGCTACAACAACGCACGAGATGTGGTCGACCTCCGGGGTGCATACGTTGCGCCTGGTCTGATAAACGGACACACCCACATCGAGAGCTCCATGCTCCACCCTGCCAGATACGCCGAAGCCGTCGTCCCTCACGGCACACTGACCGTGGTAACCGACCTGCACGAGATTGCCAACGTCTGCGGGAAGGCCGGCCTTGAATTCTGCATGCGCTGGGGACGAAGCCTCCCTCTCGACATGAAGTTCATGGCGCCTTCGTGCGTACCGGCCACACCGCTGGAGACGTCAGGAGCGGTGCTCTCTGCTGATGACATCCGCGCTCTCTTCGCCGAGCCCGACGTCATTGGTCTCGGTGAGGTCATGAACTACCCCGGCGTCCTGGCCGGCGCCCAGGATGTGCTCGACAAGATTGAGGCCGCAGCGGGCAAGCCCGTCGACGGGCACGCCCCGGGTCTCCTGGGACACTCCCTCGATGCCTACATGGCAGCCGGCATCATGTCCGACCACGAGTGCACAAGCTATGACGAAGCCCTTGAGAAGCTGCACAAGGGCATGCATATCATGATACGAGAGGGCTCGTCCGAGAAGAACCTCGAGGCCCTTCTGCCGCTTGTGACGGACCTGACCTATCCGCGCTGCATGTTCGTAGTTGACGACAGAAGCGCCGCCGACTTGGACGAGGAAGGCGATATCGACCACGTAGTCCGCAAGGCGATTGCGCTCGGCCTCGACCCCGTACGCGCCATACAGCTCGCCACAATCAATCCGGCCCGCTACTTTCGACTTCACGACAGAGGGTGCATCTGTCCCGGCAAACGTGCCGACCTCGTGACCGTACAAAACCTGACAGACTTCGCCGTCGACAAAGTCTTCTACCGGGGGAAGCTGGTCGCGGAGTGTGGCCGGCCGCTGTTCCAGTCAGCTCCTCCTGATGCGGAGCTGACCGACACAGTGCGCACAGGGCTGCTGGATAGTCAGGGGCTTTCCATGCCACACGACGGCCACGAGTTCCCCGTCATCGAACTCGTGCCGGGCCAGATCATCACGAAGAAGCGCTACATGATGCCCACGGTCTCCGGTGGCGCAATCGTGTCCGACCCGGAGAGAGATATCCTCAAGCTGGTGGTCGTCGAGCGTCACCGCCGAACGGGCAATATCGGCAAGGGTCTCGTAACAGGATTCGGGCTCAAGCGAGGGGCACTGGCGAGTTCCGTCGCCCACGACTCGCACAATCTCATCGCAGTGGGAACCACAGATGAAGACATCCTCGGCGCGCTCAGGGCACTGGTCGAGATGCAGGGGGGCCTCGTCGTATTCGCGGATGGCGAAGTGAGAGCCGCCCTGCCACTCCCTGTCGCCGGACTTCTCTCACCTGCACCGCTCACGCGGGTGCTGGAGCAGATGCGCAGTGTCCAGGCGGAGGCACACTACCTCGGAACACTGCCACCCGCACCATTTGCGCTGCTCTCATTCCTCGCCCTGCCAGTGATACCGGAACTCCGGCTCACAGACCTCGGCGTGGTCGACGTCGCCGAGTTCCGCATCATCTCCCGGGCTTGAGGGAGCGAGTCGCTACGAGAGAAGCGCCCGGGAGATTACCAGCTTCTGGACCTCGCTGGTGCCCTCGTATATCTCAAGGATTTTCGCGTCGCGGTAGTAGCGCTCCAGAGGAAGGTCCTTCATGTAGCCGTAGCCGCCATGAATCTGCAGGGCCTTCCTCGTCACATCCATAGCGGTGTTCGCTGCAAACAACTTGGCCTCCGCGACTTCCTTGGTGAACCTCGCGCCCGAGTCCGCAAGCTTGGCGGCACGGTAGCCAAGAAGCCACGCCGCGTCCACAGCGGTCGCCATGTCAACCATCATCCACTGAATGCCCTGGAACTCGCTGATGGGTTGTCCGAACTGCTGCCTCTGCTTCGAATAGGCGATTGCGGCATCAAGAGCTGCTGAGGCAACGCCCACTCCCTGCCCCGACACGTCAAGCCGGCCCTCGTCGAGTATCGTGAGGGCTATCCTCATTCCTTTGCCGACCTCACCTATCTGATTCGCAACAGGGATGTGTACATCGTCAAACATGAGCTCCGCCGCGCTCTCCGCCCTGATGCCCAGCTTGTCCTCCACTTTGCCGACTGAGAACCCTGGCATTCCCTTCTCAACCACGAAGGCGGTGATGCCCTTGCTTCCCAGCTGCTTGTCAACCGTCGCGAACAGGAGAATGGTGTCAGCCGTGTCGCCGTTGGAGATGAAGCATTTCGCACCATTGATGATCCACTCGTCGCCCTCCCTGCGGGCCGTCGTGCTCATTCGCGAGATATCGCTGCTTGCCTCGCGTTCGGTGAGTGCATACGCACACAGCTTCTCTCCCTTAGCCGCCGGAACGACGAAGCGCCTGCGCTGCTCCTCATTGCCGTAGTGATACATGCCGCTCAGGGCCAGACCCGTGTGTGTCCCGAAGATAGATGCGACCGATATGCTGGCGCGGGCAAGCTCCACCGACGCGATGAACCCATCCAGCATTGACCCACCCTGGCCACCGTACTCCTCCGGAATGGTCAGGCCGGCGAGGCCGATTGAGGCCATCTTCTGGAATGCCTCGTACGCGAGCTCATTGCGTCGGTCCCACTCGTCCGCATACGGAGCAATCTCGCCCTCCACGAAGTCTCTCATCTGCTGCTGGAACATCCGCTCTTGTTCAGTAAACAACACTTCCATGATCTGATTCTCCTCCTTTGCGATAGCGGGAAGGGGGCGACCCCAGCCATCCCTCTTTTGTTTCTCCCAGTATACGACCATAGCACTCGGATTGACAGGGTACGGTGTGGCGTCTACAGTAGGCGCGCCACATGGGAACCTCCGGAGAGCGCGTGCGATTCTGTGTTATCGCGGATGACATCACCGGTGCGATGGACACGGGCGTCGGCCTCGCGCAAGCGGGTCTGGCAGCAACCATTTCGTTCTCAAGCAGCACGAACCCGGGTTCCGATTCGGTTGTCGCAACCACGGACAGTCGCGCCGAATCACCGTCGGAAGCGTACAGGCGCGTCAAAGCAGTGGGAGAGCGCTTCCAGGACTATTACATCTACAAGAAGATCGACTCGACGCTCCGCGGCAACATCGCTGCGGAACTCCAAGCCCTCCTCGACGTGACCAGGGCATCAAAGGCGGTCGTTTGTCCCGCCTTTCCCTCCATCAAGCGCACGGTGGTCAATGGCGAGCTCCTGGTTGAGGGCGTGCCCGTACATCTCACGAGTTTCTCGCGAGACCCCGTAAGCCCCGTGACGAAGTCCAGTGTAGCCGACTTGCTACGCTTGGGCTCCGGAATTGCAGCCGAAGGCCTTGGCCTTGCGGACGTCGAACGAGGTCCGGAGCACCTCGTCCAACGCATTCGGGAGTGCGCAAGCCGTGCGGTTGTCATCGATGCAACGAGAGCTGAGCACCTGCGCTGTATCGCCGATGCGCTGGCCCTCAGCAGGGAGAGGTGGCTGCCCTGCGGCTCAGGTGGCCTGGGAGCGCAGCTTCCTCTGGCGTTCGGATTCTCGCCACACGGGAGGGAACTCCCTCCCACACGCCATGGACGCGCACTCATCGCTGTCGGAAGCCGGAACGAGGTAAGCATCCAACAGGTGCGCCGTCTCATTGACCGACTTCACCCACCACTGGTGCAAGTGGAGCCACACGAGTTCAGGACACGAAGCGGGCGCGAGCCTCGCATCAACCAGGTAGCGCGAGAGGTCCAGAACCTGCTGCTCGACAGGGAAATCGTCATCCTCAGCTCAAGCCTGAGCGAGTACATGCCACAGTATCGCCACCTCATGGCGCGCATCCTCGGCGACATAGTAACCAGGGTGCTGTCCCTGTGCGATATCACCGGGCTGTTTCTGTGCGGGGGCGACGTGGCGCGTGCTGTCTGCGGGGACGAGGGAATCCAAGCCTTGCGGATACTGGGTGATCTCCAGCCGGGAGTCATCGCAGGAGAGGCAGTCGGCCGACACTACGAGGGTCTTCGCGTGGTCACGAAAGCCGGAGGCTTCGGCAACGAGGACGCGCTAATACAGGTAGCCCGGCATTTCACGAAAGGACAAGGTTGATGAAGAACAACACTCCATTGCTCGCAATCACGATGGGGGACCCGACAGGTGCGGGACCCGAGATAGTCGTCAAAGCTCTCGCAGACCCCGAAGTCCAGAGCCTGTGCACCAGCCTCGTCATCGGCGACGCCGCGACTATGAGAGCGGCGGCTGACATCGTCGGCATCCAAATGGCCGTTCATTCGGTCTCCAATCCTGGCGACGTTCAGGTGGGAGGCCACACGTTGAACGTGTTGGACTTGAAGAACGTCGACGTCGCGACCCTCGTGCGCGGGCGCGTGGATGCCAGGGCGGGGAAAGCCGCATACCAGGCTATCGAGAAGGCCACTTCGCTGGCCCTTCAGGAAAAGGTTGACGCGATAGTCACCGCACCGCTCAACAAGGACGCACTGAACCAGGCAGGGTATTCCTTCCCGGGCCACACTCAGATTCTCGCCCACCTGTGCGGCGTCAGTGATGCGGTTATGATGCTGGTTGCAGATAGCCTGAGGATTGTGCACGTATCAACACACGTCTCGCTGCGCGATGCCTGTGACCTCGTCACCAGGGAGCGCGTACTGCACGTCATGCAACTCGGCGAGCAGGCTGCTAGAGCGATGGGCGTGGAGAAGCCCCGAATCGTCGTGCCGGGCCTCAATCCGCATTCTGGCGAGGGGGGCCTCTTCGGTTCCGAGGAACAGCAACACATCATCCCGGCGATAGAAGAGGCGAAGGCCCTTGGCATGGAGGTCAGGGGACCACTGCCACCCGACACAGCGTTCCTGCGAGCGTTCCGCGGAGAGTTCGACCTTGTGGTTGCGATGTACCACGACCAGGGTCACATCCCCATCAAGATGGTCGGCTTCGAGAAGGGAGTAAACGTAACGCTGGGACTGCCAATCATCAGGACGTCAGTGGACCACGGAACGGTCTTCGGCAAGGCTGGCAAAGGGACGGCAGACCCGACGAGCCTGATCGAGGCTCTCAAGCTGGCGACGACGATGAGCAGAACCGCCAGGAAGGCCGGCTAGCCACCGCCGCACAATCGGAGAACCCGGCAAACTGCTCTACGCCAGATCTTCGCCGTTACGGCAGACGGGCCTTGCGCTGAGGAGGCAGCGAGGCAACCGGACCAGCGTGCCTCATGTCGCAGATGCGTGATGGACGCTCACCGGGCATGTTGCCGCGCAAGGTAGTCCGCGCGGCGCTTCAAGTGCATCAGGGCCCGCACAGCCCTTTCTGGACTGGGGAAGCCAAGCGTCGTCCCCGTGCTCTCCAGTCTCTTCCGGACCTCTGTGAAGTGGGGCCCGTAGAGAAAGTAGACGAGCGGTTTGTCGGGAAAATCCCGTGCCATCTCCCGCGCCAGTAGCGCAAGCTCATCGCCAAGCTCCGGGCTGAAGGCCCCTATGACGCCCATGGCAGCGTTGACTCTCTCATCCGCCATGATGAGCCGCATCGCGGCCAACTCCATCTCGTCGCGCGGGCGGCCCATAATGGACACGCCGGGGAAATAGTCCACTGGGTTACCCACCGCAAGCCATTCCGGAGACAGCGCCCGCAGGCCGGCCATCGTACTATCGGTGAACTCAACAAGGTCCATATCGAACTTGCCACACGCGTCTGCCGCAATGATGCCAAATCCTCCCGTAGGCGTCATGACACCGATTCCGTTTCCGCTTGGGGCTGAAAGCGTCAGGAACGCCCGCAGGGTATCCGCCAGTTCCTCGATATCGTCCACTCGGACGACGCCTGCCTCACGAAGGGCCACGTCCCAGAGTTCATCTCTGCCGGCAAGCGCTCCCGTGTGGGAGAGAACAGCCTGAGCGGAACGCCCGGACCTGCCGGTCTTGAGTGCCACCACCGGTTTTCGAAGTGCGACTCTCCGCGCCACCTCAAGGAACCGCTTCGCGTCCGGCATGCCCTCGACATGAAGGGCAATAACTCTCGTCGCCTCATCATGCTCGAAGTATTCCAGGCAGTCGACGATGTCGATATCACACGAGTCCCCGACATCGATGGCCTTGCCGACAAGCCTTATGTCATTCAATCCAAGGAAGGTCCCCCCGGTCTGGGAGATGGTGCCAACGCCATTGTCATCCATCGGGATGTGGATATACGACGAGCTGAACTTCAGTTGTGCGTTCGCGGTCCCGAACGTATTCGGCCCAAGGATACACGTGCCCGTCCCACGGACAAGCTCAAGCAGCTCACGCTGCAGTCGATTGCCCTCTTCATCGTCCGCATCAGCGAATCCCTGTGTGATGATGACGATGGCCTTGATTCCGTTTGCGACACAGTCCTTGACAACCCCCGCAACGATGTCCCGGGGCAGGCTGATGAGTGCAAGGTCCACGACCTCCGGAAGGCTGGACACAGAGGGATAGGTCCTCACGCCGAGAATCTCAGTGGCGTTCGGGTTCACGGGGTAGAGCCGTCCCTCGTAGCCGTAGCTCAGGATGTTGTCAAGGAGATTGAAGGCACCAGGACCGGTGCGACGTGAAACGCCTATCGCGGCCACCGATTCCGGCTCCACGAACGGCTTCATCTGTTGTCGTGTGTCAGACATGACTCTCAGTTTCCTCCAGATATGCCAACAAAGAGCCAACTTTACTCTGGCAGCGGGTGGTAGTTCAACATGACGAATGTGGATGCAGCCGCAATCACAGAGGTCGGGGTCTGGTACACTTGCGCGCTATCCCCGTCTGGTCCCCCTTATGCAAGGAGGTGTCGCGTGTTCGAAGACAGACTCCGCGAGCTCGACCACGTCTTCTATCCTCGCTCAATAGCCGTCGTGGGAGCCTCATCAGATGAGAGAAAGTCCGGGGCCAAGTGGGTCATCGGTCTCAAGACAGCCGGGTACACGGGCACTATCTATCCGGTGAGCGCCCGCGGTGGCACTGTGGCGGGACTCGAAATCGCGCGGAGCCTCTCGTCCATCGAGAGTGATATTGACTATGTGATAGCCTCCGTGCCCTCCAACTCCGTGTTGGACCTGATTGAGGAGTGCATCCGGAAGAAGGCTCGAGTCGTCCAGTTCTTCACGGCGGGGTTCAGCGAGACAGGCTCCCGGGAAGGGAAACAACTCGAGGAGAGGATGCTCCGCAGGGCGCGCGAAACCGGCCTCCGCGTTGTAGGCCCCAACTGCATCGGGAGCTACTGTCCGGAGGCGCGTATCCCACTTGGCCCCTCTTTGCTGGGGAAGGTCGGCTCTCCGGGCAGCATCGGCTTCATCTCCCAGAGTGGAGGGATTGCGGCGAAGCTGGTTGAGATCGGAATCGCTCGTCACATCAAGTTCAGCAAAGGTATCAGCGTTGGAAACAGCATCGATCTCGATACAAGTGATTTCCTCGAGTACTTCGCCGCAGACAGCAAGACCAGCGCTGTCGGGGCATACATGGAGGGGACGAGAGACGGACAACGCCTCTTTCGCACACTTCGAGCCGTCTGCCAGGTAAAGCCAACCGTCGTGTGGAAAGGTGGCAGGACCGACGCCGGCGCGGCTGCCGCGCTCTCACACACAGGGTCGCTCGCCAGTTCGGCGCCTGTGTGGAGCGCGATGTTGCGCCAGGCAGGGGCAATAGAGGCCCGCAGTATCGAAGAGCTCAGCGACTGCCTGCTCCTGCTGCAGCAACTTGGCGAATTCCGGGCAGAGAAGGTCGCCATTATCGGCGGCCTCGCCGACGGAGGCGGCGGAATCTCCGTATCGGGCAGCGATGCCTGCAACGACAACGCCCTCGCCGTCCCCGAGCTGTCGCCGAGTACAAAAGAGAGCCTGAAGGCCCTGCTAGGCGAAGTGGGCAGCATCCTGAGGAACCCTGTTGACGTGAGCCCTGCCCAGTTCCGCGGACTCGACACCCTCTTCCAGGCCATACGCCTCGTCGCGGAAGAGCCAGCCATTGAGATTATCGTCATCCAGGAAGACATGGATATCATGCTCAGTTTCCTCAGCGCTCATGAGACGGCAGACATCAATGCGTTTCTCGCGAGGCTGCGGCAGGAGTGCAGGAAGCCATTCGTGCTCGTGCTGCCTCCGGGGTCGACGGAGATCGAGCGCATCGAGGCCGAGTCGAAACTGCTGCAGGCAGGCGTGCCTGTGTTTCCCACAATGGCGCGCGCCGCCCGGGCGATCGCGCTGGTCGGTCGGCACCGCGCTTCGGCCGCTAGCAGGACACCCCGTCTGCTTTACAATTGCCCACGCGCGGGGCTATAATCGGCTCCCATGCCCCTACCTGTATGCACATATTCGTGTGCCTCGCTGGTCCGTGTGCTTCAAGCTGCAGATACTGCCGCGCACCCGGCCTTCGTCGTCGGGGGATTCGTCCGAGACAGTATTCTGGGAAGACCATGCCACGACCTTGACATAGCGGTTCAGGGTGAGCCGTTCGCGGTGGCACAGGAACTGTCACGGGCGCTGCACGGCACATACGTGCCACTCGACGAGGAGCACTGCGTCGCGCGGGTGGTACTACCCCCGGATCTGACCACGGACCCGCAGGACACGTCGACCATCATCGATTTCGTCGGGTACGAGCATGATATCCGCAACGACCTCTCCAGGAGAGACTTCACCATCAACGCCATTGCCGTCCCGGCGGCGAGAGTCGCCGCTCAGATGACGAGCCCGGAGGGAGCATCCCCGGGAATCGCCAGGGACGCAGTGGATCCCTACGGGGGACTCCATGACCTGGCAGCCGGCATGTTGCGAGCCTGCAATCCCGATGTATTCGAAGCGGACCCGGGGCGCTTGCTGCGTGCTGTTCGGCTATCCCACGAACTCGCTTTCATGATGGATGCCGCTACGGAATCGCTGATATCAGCGTCGTGCCAACGCGTGCGTGATGTGGCAGGAGAGCGAACACACGAGGAGTTACTCAGGCTCCTGTCTCTGCCACAGGCAGCCGACAGCATCCACTACCTTGACCGCCTCGGTCTCCTGGCGCCTCTGTTTCCTGAACTGGAGGAATGCAGAGATGTGGAACAGCCCACGTGTCACTTCTGGGACGTGCTCGAACACTCCATTCAGACCGTCGCAACCTTCGAGTACGTCGCGGGGGAGAGTGAATGGCGTTTCGGCAACGACGAGATGCTGGACTGCGTTCCCGATGACCCGGGCTGTCAGATGCACCTTGAAGGCACCCTGTCAGGCGGAACGTCACGCGGGACACTGGCAAAGCTGGCCTGTCTGCTGCACGACGTTGCCAAGCCACAGACCAAGACACTCGACGAATCGGGGCGCGCGCGTTTCCTGGGACACTCCAAGGAGGGCGCCATAGTCGCAAGGTCCATCCTGGAGCGCCTCAGGTTCAGCCAGAAGGAGACAGCCTATGTCGAGATGCTGGTCTATCATCACCTTCGTCCGGCACAGCTGTCCAACGAGGGCCTGCCAACGGCCCGTGCCGTCTACAGGTTCTTCCGCGACGCCAGGGGCACCGGCCCCGGCATTCTCTATGTAGCCATGGCAGACTACCTGGCCTGCAGGGGGCCACTGTTCACCATGAGTGAATGGCACAACGTCTGCGACCTGATAGGATTCATCATTGCGGAGCATCGGCGACAGGAAGCGGTAGCCGCTCCATCCAAGCTCATCGACGGGCATCAGCTCATGCGTTCGCTCGATCTCAGGCCCGGCCCCGAAGTCGGGATACTGCTGGAGGCGATACGTGAGGCGCAAGCCGCTGGACTCGTCTGTTCGAAAGAGGAAGCGCTTCAGCTGGCCAAGAAGGCTGTCGAGAGGGAACATGTCACTGTGAGGACTGCAAAGTGAGAAGAAGAGATATCGTGCTCCTGGCATTCATTGTGGTTCTGCTGGGCCTGTCGCTGGTGTCAATAGTCCCGGTCAACTCCAATCTTCTCGGGCCGGGGGGACTGACACTGGGACTGGACCTGCGCGGAGGCAGCCAGCTGCTGTATGAGGCGGACTTGAGCAAGAAAGACCCCTCGGTGTCCAATGAGCAGGCAATGGCGTCGGCGATCGAGAAGATTCAGCGAAGAATCAACGAGTACGGAGCTACGGAGCCGACAATTCAGAAGCAGGGCACCGACCGTATCCTCGTGCAGCTCCCCGGTGTGAAAGACATCAGCAGGGCAATCAGTCTCATTGGAGACACCGGCCTGCTCTATTTCCGGGAGCTGGAGGTCGACTCAAGCGGCAACCCGGTGCTGGACAGCGAAGGCAACTACTCGTTCACGGAAGAGGCCGCAACGGCCGAGGGCACGGATGGGAACGAGCGCGAGCTCACCGGCCAGTACCTCAAGAGTGCAGGTCAGGATTTCGACCAGTATGGCGCGCCCATAGTCGTCTTCGAGTGGAATAGCGAGGGGGCTCATCTCTTCGAACAGATCACGGCCCGGAACATCCAGATGCCCCTCGCAATCGCGCTGGACAACGCGATTATCTCAGCCCCCATGGTCAACTCCGTAATCAGCAGCCGGGGCCAGATTGAGGGACAGTTCACAATCGACGAGACAACCGACCTCGTGAACAAGCTGAACTCGGGCGCACTCGACGTGCCCCTGGAGATAATCGACCAGAGAGACGTGGACGCGACGCTGGGCGCTGACTCGATACGCAAGAGCCTCCTTGCGGCGGGTGTCGGACTCCTGATGCTTCTGGTACTGATGATTGTCTACTACAGGGTTCCAGGCATTGTGGCCTGCGTCAGCCTGGGAATATACGGCGCCATGCTGCTGGCCATATTCAACGTCTTCTCCGCTCAGCTCACGCTGACACTGCCCGGCATCGCCGCCTTCATTCTCTCCCTGGGAATGGCCGTCGACGCAAACGTCCTCATCTTTGAGCGCGTCAAAGAGGAGCTGCGCGCCGGCCGGACGCTGGCTGCGGCGGTAGAGATCGGCTTCGACCGTGCATGGTCAGCCATCAGGGATAGCAACATCACAACCTTCATAGCATGCATAATCCTCTTCTGGCTCGGTGGTACGTTCGGCGCATTCATGGTACGGGGCTTCGCCCTGACCCTGTCCATAGGCGTGGCCGTGAGCATGTTCACTGCTATCGTCATGACAAGGACATTCCTGAGAGTCCTTGTGTCGACGAAGATGGCCACCAGCCTGCGAGCATACGGAGTGAAGTCATGATTGATTTCGTGGGAAAGAGACACTGGTTCTTTCTTGGTTCCGCTATTGCGGTCCTCGTGGCGGTGATGGCTCTCATTACGTTCGGTCTGCGTCCCGGAATCGACTTCACCGGTGGGACCTCCATGACCCTGCATTTCCAGCCACAGGTAGAGCAGTCGGCATTGAGACAGGCCGTGTGGGATTTCGGGCATACGGAGGCGATGATTCAGGGTAGCGACGATGACTACCTGGTCCGTCTCAAGCAGCTGTCGCCGCAGGAACGGGAAGACCTGATGACAACGCTGGAATCGGAGCTCGGAAGCTCGGTCACAGTCATGGACTACAACACGGTTTCCCCGTCAGTAGCTACCGAGACCGCAGAGAAGGCGGGGCTCGCCATGCTCCTGGCGTCAGCAGCCATGTTGCTCTACATAGCGTGGGCATTCCGACGCATGCCCAGTCCGTTCAAATGGGGGGCCTGCGCGATCGTGGCGCTCATCCACAATGTCCTCATCGTGGCAGGATTCTTCGCTCTGCTCGGCCACTTCAGAGGAGTGGAAGTGGATGCTCTGTTCATCACAGGGCTGCTGACCATCGTCGGCTATACCATCAACAACACCGTTGTTGTGTTCGACCGGATCCGCGAGAACCGGGCGAAGGGCATCAGCCATGACCTTGGCATAACGGTCAACTGCAGCCTGGTGGAGACGCTTGTGCGCACGGTCAACACATCCCTCACGACGTTGTGCGTCATTGTGGCTCTGCTTCTCTTCGGCGGCGCCACCATCCACTACTTCATTCTCGTCCTGTTCCTGGGGCTGCTGGTGGGAACATACAGTTCGATGTTCATCGCCGGGCCGCTTCTGGTCACGTGGGAAAAACGCGAATGGGGTCAGGTGCTCGCACGGCTACGCTCCGCGCGACAGCCCGCATGACGCGGTAGAGACAAACGCCCTCAAGTGGCCCCTGCAGGGAAGAATACGCACAACCGGTCTTTGTGCAGGGCGGATTCTTTGCCGGGGCACACATCACCACAGCACTGCGGGTACCTGTGGGCGCTGCCCGCAAGTCGGCGGTCTGCAGCGATGGCGCGGCACTGCCCTCTCAGACCCCGGCGTGAAGAGTTGTCCTCTGCTTCAGATTCGTCAGGTCTTCGACAGGGGCTCCCCAGTTGCAATTCCGTGCCACCCTGCATACGGAATGACTTCAGTGCTTGACGTATGCACACAGCATGTCTATCATAGCCATATACGTACAGGTTGCGAGGCCATTGGTGTGCCGCAACCACAGATCAAAAGGGAGGTGAAACGTTGAAAGGCAAGAGGCTACTTGTGCTGATGGTAGCAGTCATGGCAATCGCGAGTCTCGTGATTGTCGGCTGCGCTCCTGAGGCAGCAGCGCCCGCTGAGGAGGAAGAGGCGGCCCCGACTGAAGAGTCGCATGAATGGCGCCTTCAGACCCCGTTCCCAACGGGCTTCGTGATGTACAAGGCCTGCGACAACCTCGGGCAGACCATCACCGAGATGACCGGCGGACGCATCAACGTCACGGTGCACCCCGGCGGCTCAATCGTGGACGGACTGAAGGAGATGCGCGCTGTCCATGAGGGCGTACTCGACGCCTGCTACACCGGCTCGCACTACCACACGAGCGAGATCGGCCTTGTAGGCGACCTGTTCAACCTGTACCCGGCCGGCACCGGCCCTACGGAATTCATGGTCTGGAACTACGAGGCCGGCGGCGCGGAGTTGTGGCAGGAGATGTATGACCGCAAGGACCTCAACATCAAGGCCATGCTTTCAGGCATGACCTCCGCCGAGCTGTTCGGCTGGTTCGCCGAACCGGTGACGGGCATGAACGACTTCAAGGGCATGAAATTCAGGACAGCCGGCATCTGGGGTGAGATGCTGAACGAGGCCGGCGCCGCAGTCGTCACAATGCCCGGCGGTGAGATCTACGAGTCGATGCAGCGAGGCGTCATCGACGCCTTCGAGTTCAGCACTCCAGGTGTTGACTGGAACGCTGGCTTCCATGAGCTGGGCGCGTACGTCCATGGCCCTGGCATCCATGCCCCACAGGCCGCATTCGAGCTGCTCATCAACGAGGACCAGTGGAATGCGCTGTCCCCCGAGCTCCAGGCAATCGTCAGCAAGGCGGCCGAGGCGGAGCTCATGCGCTCGTGGGTGATGGTTGAGTACGCGGACACGCTAGGTATGCAGAGCCTGAAGGACTACGGTACCGAGTTCGTGTACCTGCCGGAAGACGTGCAGAAGAGCATCGTCGACCTGGCGAACAACATGTACAACGACCTGGCAGCGGAGGACGCGTTCTTCGCCGAGGTACTTGAGTCCCAGCGCGACTTCGTCGCGGCATACAGAGACTTCAAGGCATTCGCCCAACCCGATCCCGACCTCATGACCTACGGAGGTTAGGCAAACGTCTATTGCTGCAGAGAGGCCCCCTCGGGGGCCTCTCTCGCAATTCCGTGTTCCCTACTCACCGCAATAGAGGCATAAAATCGAGTGAATTTCATAAAATCGTTTCTGGACGCAGTGGACAAGGTGAGCGTGTGGGCGGGTAAAGCCGTCTCATGGCTCCTTCTCGTGCTGATATTCGCGCTCACATACGATACTTTCATGAGGTACCTGTTCCGCGCTCCGACGGTGTGGGCCTTCGATATCAGCTACATGCTGGGCGGCACGATAATGCTCATGGGTATGGCATGGGTAACGGTGCGCAGAGAGCAGGTACGCGTCGATATTCTGTACACTCGCTACTCCCCGAAGATGAAGACTATCGTCGACGCGGTGCTCAACGTGCTCCTGTTCTTCCCCCTCTTCGCCATGCTCCTGCAACGTGCCATCCCTCGCGCCATGTATTCCTTCACTATTAGCGAGTTCTCGGAAGTCGGTTTCTGGAGACCCATACTGTGGCCCTATCGCTGGATGCTCGTGCTGGCGTTGACCCTGTGGGTACTCACCACGCTGGGATGGGTCATCCGCGACCTGTACAAGCTGAAGAGGGGTGAAGAGCTATGATAGACGCAAGCCCTCAGGTAATCACCGTCGTCATGCTCGTCCTGCTCCTTGCGTTTGTCGCAAGTGGTTTTCCTCTTGGCCTTGCACTGGGCGGTGTCGCGCTCGTCTCGGGCCTTGTCTTCTGGAACCCCACGATATTCTCTCTCTTCTACGACAGACTGTTCGGCATCACAACGAACTACACATTCCTGGCCGTGCCGCTGTTCATCTTCATGGGCATAATGGTGGAGCGCTCAGGTGTCTCAAAACAGCTGTTCAGCACTCTATACCTCTGGCTGGGCGGCCTCAGAGGCGGCCTGGCAGTCGCCACTATCTGGTTCGGCACCGTACTTGCAGCGACGGTCGGGGTAATCGCGGCATCCGTCACGATGCTCGGCCTCATCGCCCTCCCACCGATGCTGGAACGCGGGTACTCAAAGGAACTGGCGACTGGCGCCTGTTGCGCAGGGGGCTCGCTGGGAATCCTGATTCCTCCGAGCATCATGCTCATCTTCTACGGCCCGATGGCGAGTATCTCCGTGGGCAAGCTGTTCATGGCAGCTTTCCCGGCAGGGCTGACCCTCTCCGCTCTCTACACGGTATATGTCCTCACACGCTGTGCCCTCAGACCCCAGGAGGCGCCGGTTCTGCCCCCCGAGGAAAGGACCGCTCCGTGGGGCCTGAAGATTCGCTTGCTGTTCACATCGCTGCTTCCTCCGATAGTACTCGTTCTTGCAGTGCTGGGCAGCATCTTCGCGGGTATCGCGGCACCGACAGAGGCGGCAGCGGTCGGTGCGCTCGCTTCCATCGTGATGGCGGCAGGGTACCGCAGTCTCAACTTCAGGGTCATCAAGGAGACGTGCTTCAACACGGCACACACTTTCAGCATGGTCTTCATCGTCGTCGTTGGCGCAACCTTCTTCACGAGCATCTTCCTCGGGTTGGGCTGCGGCAAGGTCGTCGAGACCTTCGTGCTCTCCGTCCCCGGAGGCAAGTGGGGCGCCCTGATCGTGGTCATGTTCCTGGTGTTCATCATGGGGATGTTCATCGACTGGATTGGCATAGTCCTCATCATGATTCCCATCGTGACGCCTATCGCGGAGGTGGTAGGCTTCGACTCCCTGTGGTTCGCAATGATGATTATTGTGAATCTGCAGATGTCGTTCCTCAGCCCTCCATTCGCCTATGCCATCTTCTTCCTGAAGGCGGTTACGACGCCCGAGCAGGGGATTGATTCCATGCACATCATTCGTGGAGTCGTACCCTACATCGGGCTCATTGCCATCGCTCTCATACTGTTCGTAATCTTCCCTGATATCATCACATGGCTGCCGAGCCAGATGATCAAGTAGCACCCTGTGAGCAGGCGCGGCACCATACCGCGCCTGCTCATCCTCCACCTTCTCTCACGTTCTGACCGAACGAACTGTCTGTACATGTTGACACCACACCGTCCGTCAGCCATGGACTCGTGGTATTATTGTCAGATAGCGACGACTGAGGGACACTCCCGCAGGAAGTCGTCGCGTTCGGTGCATTCTTACGCCTGTTCAGGCGTCCCGGGAAAGGAAGAAGACACACGTGGCAACCAGCAGACGAGTGACCGTGGCAATCGCCCAGATGGCGAGCGGCCCCGACAAGCAGCAGAACATCCAGCATGCCGTGGACCTGGTGAAGAAGGCTGCAGAGAATGGAGCCACACTGATCGCTCTGCCCGAGACATTCGACTACAGAGGCGATTCGTCCACCCTCAGCAGCATTGCGGAGCCCCTTCCGGGCACTGCCCTTGAGCCGCTGATGCGCGTTGCCGCCGAACGCGAAGTCTGGATCCTGGCTGGAAGCGTCCACGAGCAGAACCCGGACGCTTCCATGCCGTACAACACGTCGGTCTTGATCGACCCCCGGGGAGGAATCGCGGCAGCGTACCGCAAGATGCACCTGTTCGACATCACCATTGGAGACAGGTCGGTGGCCGAATCGAGCCACTACACCGCAGGTACGGATGTCGTGTGCGCCGAGGCCGCAGGGATGAGAGTGGGTCTGACCATTTGCTACGACATACGGTTCCCGGAACTGTATCGGCGGCTGGCCGACTTCGGAGTGGACCTCGTGTTCATCCCATCCTCATTCACGGCTCCTACAGGAGAGGCGCACTGGGAGATACTGGTTCGGGCGCGCGCTATCGAGAACCAGTGCTTCGTGGTCGCGCTGGGACAGGCGGGGATGGGGGCAGGGGGGATAGCAACGTACGGAAACAGCATCATTGTCGATCCATGGGGTCGAGTTCTCGCCCACGCGCCGCAGGAGGGAGAACACATCATCTCGGCAGAGCTCGACCTGGGCGGGTTGACCGATGTCCGCGAGCGACTGCCCGCCCTGCATAATCGAAAACTCCCTGCTTTTCGTTGAAAATACCGAGGAGTGTAACTACAATACCGTTGCGTGCGTTCAGCCGCGTCTCGGTGATGGCTGAACGCCTGCCGGAAGGCGACACATAGATGGACAGCGAGTCACCATCCTTCGAAGAGGCGGTAGCGAGAGCCGAACAGATGAACCTGGCTGCGCGCCAGGCTGCGGAGCAGTCCCGCAAGGCCTCGGGACAGGCCGTCACCAGAATCGAGAACATCGGCCGCGAGGCGATGGTCACGGCACAAGAGGCGCGACAGATGGCCGAGGACGCTGCAAAGAAGGCGTCCGCCGTCAGCCAGTCAGTGAATGAGACCAACTCGAGGGCTCAGGAGGCCATCGCTGCAGCCGAGCAGTCCGTTCAGTCGTCCACTGAGGCCGCCGAGGAGAGCGCTCGCTCATTTGAAGAGGCAGTCGCCCTGCTTGAGCAACTCGCGAACCAGACGATGGACTCCGTAGAGGAGTCAGTCTCTTCCTCTCAGAAATTGCTGGGCAGGGTCGAGAAGGCTGCGCAGGGTGCGCAGGAGAAGGCGGAAGAAGCCCGGCGTGCCGCCCAGCAAGCGGTGGCGCGCGCCGAAGAAGAGGGACAGAAGGCCACACGGGCCTCTGAGGAAGCCGTCAAAACCTCTTATGAGGCCCGCATCACACTCGAGCGAGTCGCCCGCTCGTCCGAGAAGGCGTCACGAGACGCTGAGAAGGCATCCGAGAAGGCAGTCGCAAGGGCGGAGCGAGTCTTCCAGTCGGCCTCCGATTCAGCCGCTCTGTCTTCGGCGGCGTTCGAAGAGGCGCTTGCCCGGGCCGAAGAGGCAATTGCTGCCTCGAATGCGTCCTCCGCGCAGTCCAGCCGTGCGTTTGAAACCGCCCTTCGGCGAGCGGAAGAAGCAGGGAAGCTAAGCCAGCGTGAGGCCGGCCAGCAGATCAAGTCGTCACACGAAGTGGTCGCCCGCATCGAAACATCGGTAAGGGCAAGCAAGGAGGCGGTCGAGTCCGCGTCTCGTGCATCGCAGGAGGCCATGGGGAAGGCCGAGGAAGCGGAGCGTTCGTCTCGCGAGGCCGTCAGACGCAGCGAAGAGGTTACGTCGGCAGCCATGAGGCTGGCGGAAGACGCCCTGAAGGCGTCCGAGGAATCGGCAGCCCGGGCTGAAGAGATCGGGAAACTCGCTGCCGAGGCGGAGGAGGAGGCGCGGAGGCTGGCAGCAGAGGCCGTACGTCGCTCCGAGGAAAACGGCACCGAATCACTGCGGGCGGCAGAGGAGTCGAGACGCGTCGCGAGAGAAGCCACCGAGGCATCAATCGCCGCAGCGCGCGACACTGTAGTCGCGTCAGCAAAGGTTCTCCAGGAGGCCATCAAGAAGGCCGAGGAGACCACCAGGACCGCTCGCAAGGCTGCTCGCGCAGCCGTTCGCGTCTTTGACGAAACCGCGGCGGGCGCGGAGAAGGTCAACCAGGAGGCCCAAGAACCATCCGAACCCTCCTCCTCCAAGCTATTCGAAGAGGCCCTCAGCCGAATCGAGCCGGACGAGTCGAGACTGAAGCCAGCGCCGCACGCCGCAAAGCGCGACATGCGGTCGCGGCTCGAGTTCCTCTCGAAGATGTACGCATCAGAGAAGGACAGGCCGTTCGAGAGGTCCGATGACAGCCAGGAAGATGAATGATGCCGGCGCTGCCTCCACATCAGGGGATTCGGCCAGCAGTACGTGATACACTCTCACACAAGAGACATCGATGAAGGACAACTGCAAAGGAGGGCATAGATGGCCAACGTAGACGAAGCGCGCGAGAAAGCGACACAACCCAAGGCGCAGACTGATGACGCAAAGGGGCCTCCGATAGCGGCAGCAGCCAAGACGCAGCCCGATGACGCGAAGATGCCTCCCGCCACGGAAGAGGCAATGAAGGTTGATGCCCTGGACGAAACCCAACAACGTGCTGTAGCAGCCTATGTTGCGTACGTCCAGGCGGAGCGCCAACTGGAGAACGCCTACAAGGACCAGGAGCAGAAAGCCGAGAAGAGCTACACGGACGCTCTCGACAAGGCTCGGCGGAGCTCAATGGACGCCGCAGGACGGGCCCGGGGCCACTACGAGAGCTCCCTCGCACAGGCAAGGAAAGTGATGGAAGACGGCACGGCTCAGGCTCAACACGCCTTCGACGAGAGCCTCGTGCAGGTCCGCAAAGCATATGACGACAGCGTTGCCCAGGCTAAGAAAGCGTATGACGACGTCGTCGCGCAGTCGCTGAAAGACAGAGACGAAACCGAGAAGCAGGCCCGCCAGGCACACGGAGAGGCCATGACGCGCACCTGGACAGTGTTCACGAAGGCCCGCAGGTAGACAGAAACCCGAAGGGCTCAAGAAAACAGAGAGGCCCCTGGCTCTACCGGCCAGGGGCCTCTCTGCTGCTCTTGTGTCAGAGCAACAAGAAAGGGTCAATCACAGCAGAACTGGGATCTCATCGAAGGACTCCTCGAGCCTTCTCGTCTGATAGCCAAGCCCGCGTTTCGCCTTCATCACCGAGATAAGATCAATCGCCTTGGTGAAGTAGTCAGTTATCTTACGAATGCTGCCAATCTCTGACATGATGAGCGTGACATCAACCTGGCGACTATCACGCGGGTAGTCACCACTCCGGATGAGGGAGTTTGGCGCAAGGCTCTTGAGGTTGTCTCCAAGCTGCTTGAGAATGTCCATACTCATCTCCTTGGCAGGGGCCGTGAGGAGATAGAGAGCCCTTCCCACATCACTCGGGTCAATCGTCATTGACAGCTCGCTTATGGCTTGATCCATCGCATGCGAGGCCCGGCTGGTTTCAATCATCTTGTCACGGAAGTCGCGCTTCGGCCCACAGAACGGCAGTCGCCGCTCCAGCCTCGACATGCCACCTCCAATGACCGTCCATCCGGTGAGAGTCTGGATGATGTCTCCGGCATCGAGTGTCTTGGAGCCAACGAAGCGGCTCTTGGTCTCCTCGCCCGCGCACAGCATGTTATAGAACGGCTCCGCGACTTTCGCATTGATCGTGTTCAGGTTGTTCTCGGCGGGGGAATCCTTCTTCACGTAACGCTGATTGTCAATCAGGAAGACGGCGTCAGCGACCAGGTACGTTGACTTCAAGCACGTTGCCGTGTTGTAGATGGTCCTGGTCTCAGTGGTCTCCTCCTGGCGGAACGGCAGGACCACCACGTCATAGACAGGCTTCCCGATATACCGCTCCTTCAGATGCTTGGTCAGCACCCCTATCGCGCCAGACCCTGTACCACCCGCAGCCCCGGCGCACAGCAGGAACGCGTCAGTCTCGTAGAATCCTTCGGCCGTACGAATCGCGTCAATTATCTTGTCGACGTCTTCGTTCGCTATCTCGGCACCCAGTTCGCTGATCTTTCCCACGCCATGGCCGTTCGTACGTTGCGCACCGATGAGTATGCGGTGCTTGTAGTCAGGTCTGATTGTGCGCAGTCCGCTGAGATCCGCAACATCCGTGTTGACTGCGAAAACTCCGGCGAGGGTGTCCATCCCACGGAGAGCATGTCCTCTCTTGTTCAAGCGAGCGAATCTGTCAGCAATCCGCCCGCCACACTGTCCAAGTCCTATTACCAGCAGCTTCATGGCGTTATTCTAGTTCCCTCCTTCACGAATGTCAACGCACGTGCAAAGAACGCCGGAACGGGACTGCCTGCTCCATCACAGCATCCTTCCTCTGACAGCCACCACACATGGCTGTGCCCGACAGGAGGGCGAAGGCCCTGGATTGCACCCCGAAGCACATGGCATGCCAGGACACAGCCCCACCCACACCGCAGTCCTCCACACGCGGACCTGGCAGCCCCTTCTTCCACAGCCACATGATCACATAATCGACCACGAGACCGCGCTCGAGCAAGTCCAGAGTGCCCTTCCTCGTCCTCTTCCACACCCACCAGCACGTCTCTCTTGCTATATAACGACCAGTCTCCCACAGAAGTTTCGTTCCAGCTCACGGAATCTCTCCCGGTAGAGTCGCATCGCGCGCGGCAGGTGCTCCATGATGTCACCGGCGACAACACCATCCTGCCCCTTTGCCTCAGCCGCGAGGTCACCCGCCAGGCCATGTATGAATGCGCCGACTTCTGCGGCCTCTCGGAGGCCTAGCCCCAGTCCGTGCAGCGCCGCAATCGTCCCGGCGAGCACATCCCCGCTGCCGGCGGTTGCCATGCCCGGATTCCCGCTGAGATTGACTGACACGGGGCCATCCGGCTCAGCGACAAGAGAGCTCGAGCCCTTCAGCAGGACCACTGCATTCAGCCTGCGGGAGGCATCCTGTACCGCCGCGATTCTGTCCTGCGCCACCGCTGCTACGGAGACGCCGAGCAGTCGAGACATCTCGCCGGCGTGGGGCGTGAGCACCACGGGGGCCTCGCGCCGCCGGACCATCTCCCCATCAGATGCTATGGCAGTGAGGCCGTCACCATCAACAAGGATGGGCTTCGTGACGCGAGAGACAAGCCCTCTGACAAGCTCCTGTGTTTCCCCGTTGAGGGATACGCCCGGGCCGACAACGACCATGTCGACGTTGTCTGCGAGGGCACACAATTCATCGAGGTTCGAGAGGGCAATACTTCCATCGGCCGTCTCTTGAAGAGGAACCATGACCACCTCGCTCGCCCGGGACGCCAGCAAAGGGGCGATTGACACAGGCGTAGCGAGTCGCGCGTATCCTCCGCCAGCCTTCAGGAATGACATCGAGGCGAAGAGCGGAGCACCCAGGTAGGCCCGTGCACCAGCGACGAACAGGACGTCACCGAAGTCGCCCTTGTGGCACTTAGCCTGCCTGGGAGACAGGGAGCTGAGACGATTCGTGACAACCTGGCTGTCGGCACAGTGGAGTGACGGCGGGAACGAGATGTGCGACACGTATAGCCTTCCCGACAGTTCCCGCCCGGGTTGCAGCAGGTTTCCCCTTTTCGGCACGCCAAAGGTAACCGTACACGTCGCCCGCACTGCGATGTCCGGCACCGCACCCGTGTCTCCATTGACTCCGGACGGAATGTCCACGCTCAGAATCGGCTGGTTGAACGCATTGACGCGTTCAATCACTTCCCTGTGCAGGCCCTCGGGGCTTCGCGAGAGCCCCGTCCCGAAGATGGCATCAATGAGAACATCTCCCGACCTGCCCAGATAGAGGTCCTCGACTGTGCGAAGTCGCTGCAGAGGAATGCCCGCGCGCATCGCGGCCTCCAGATTTCTGCGCGCCGCCCCGTGAAGCGAGTCCTCGTCGGCCAATAGATAGACCCTGACTTCGGCACCCACCGAGTGCAACTTCCGTGCAACGACCAGTCCGTCGCCGCCGTTGTTGCCTCCACCACAGAGCACAACGAAGCGCCTTCCCTCCGTGCCGAATTCCGCCTTCGCGACCTCGTACACCGCCTGGCCCGCGTTCTCCATGAGGATGTCCTCAGAAAGGCCGAACTCCTCAACCGCACGTCTATCAAGCTCTCTCATCTCCTGAACAGTGCAGATTCTCATGCCACCTCCTTCGGAAATGCACCATCTCCGGACGGCTCGGGCCGCCCAGGCGGGTGAAGCCGAACCGCCAGGTAGATAAACGGGGTGTCCAGCAAGGCAACCACCCACTTCAGTATGTACGTTGTTGCGAGTATCTCCAGCCATGTGCCAGTGTCGTACAGACCCCACAGCGCGATGAAACAGAACAGCGCTGAGTCAATGGCCTGAGACACCATGGTGGAGGCGCAATTGCGCAGCCAGAGGAAGCGACCCCGAGTCCTGGCCTTCCAGAAATGGAAGGCCAGGATATCGTGATGCTGGGCCACGAGATACGCGACCAGACTTCCGGCCGCCACACGTGGCATCAGTCCGAAAACCGTTGCCAGTGAGTCATGCGCCAGGTCCTCGGGTCCCGGCACGAATCCAAGGCCGAACTGCATCCAGACAACAACCAGTCCCATGGCAACAAAGCCGAGCCAGACACTTCGTCGAGCCTCCCGTTTGCCGTACACCTCACTGAGGACGTCGGTGGCGAAGAACGTGCTCCCGTACAGGACGTTGCCGAGCGTTGCGGTGAGGCCGAAAAGCACGACCGTCTTGGTTACCTGAATGTTGGCCACAATCACGGACGCGACAACGAGGACGTACAAGCCCTCCTTGCCAAAGAACCTGAATACAAGCACTGCGAGACCCAGGTCCGCCAGCACGAAGGCAAGGAACAGAAGGTTGTTCGACGTTACCAGTGTATCCACAGTTGTGCCCCGGAGACTCGGCTAGAGTGCGTCGTCACCAGCTCCTCTGCTACTCCCGACTGTGCGCGTGCGTTTCTGAGCCAGACGGACTGTCTCATCCGTGGGCTTGTAGAGCCTGTGGAAATCATCTCGGAATGACTCGAAGGTTCCTAGCACGATAGCATCCCTGATTCGCTTCATGAGTCTCTGCACGAAGCTCAGGTTATGTATGGTCGCGAGCCGATACGCGAGGAGCTCCTCACATCTGAAGAGGTGGTGAACATACGAGGCGGAGAACGTCCGGCAGGTGTAGCAGTCGCAATCGGGGTCAAGTGGCCCATCCTGGACCTTGAACTCCGCACGGCGCACATTGCGACGGCCCTGGAGAGTGTAGACGGCGCCGTTTCGGGCCACGCGCGTTGGCAACACGCAGTCGAACATGTCCACGCCCCTCCACACACCCTCAACAAGGTCTTCAGGAGACCCGACTCCCATCAGATAACGCGGTCGTCCGGCCGGCAGGAGCGGCACCGTCTCCTCGAGAACCGAGTACATCAGTTCCTTCGGCTCGCCCACGCTCAAGCCGCCAACGGCGTAGCCGGGGAAATCCATCGCTGCAAGAGTCCGCGCCGACAGCTTTCGTAGCACGAGGTCGCCGCCACCCTGGACTATGGCAAAGAGCAACTGGTCTGACCGGCGCTGAGCCGCGAGGCAGCGTTCGGCCCAGCGGTGCGTCCTCTGAACTGCTTCGGTCACCCTCGCGCTGTCAGCCGTTCCGGAGGGCACATCGTCGAGCGCCATGATGATGTCGGCTCCGAGCTCTTCCTGGTTCCCGATGGCCTTCTCCGGAGTCAGATGGTGCTCGCTTCCATCGATGTGAGAGCGGAATACGACGCCTTCGTCGTTGATTTTGCGAAGCGGAGCGAGACTGAACACCTGGAAGCCACCGCTGTCGGTCAGTATCGCCCTGTCCCAGGACATGAACCGGTGCAACCCCCCGGCCCGCTGCACGGTTTCGACGCCGGGACGGAGGTAGAGGTGGTACGCGTTGCAGAGGATTATGTCGCAGCCTATCTCGCGGAGATCATCGGGGGAGAGGGATTTGACCGTCGCCTGACTGCCAACAGGCATGAACACAGGCGTCTCCACCCGGCCATGCGCGGTCTCCACTTCACCAACCCGCGGCTCCGCACCACTACCACCATGCAGAATCCTGAAGCAGCTACTTCCCTTCTCGATTGTTCCTCCGCAACCAGTATAGCATTCAGCCAGTACGAGCCATGCAGCTACGGACCCCTGCCTCGCGCCCGGGCAGACATGTGTCCGGGCACATTCACTTCTATCGACGGGGGACGACAACCAGGCCGGGGGGCCAGAGCTGCAGTGTCGACGAGGCACTTGCACAGCCCCCGCATGACGCCACAGGCAAGCCGGGAGTCGCCGTGCAACAGGAGTTTGCTGCCAGAGACCGCAGCGGCGTCAGGATGAAGGGAAATCCGGTTGAGACTTCCCGCGTGGGCCATGAAAGAGGGAGGCCGGTAGTACCAGTGACAGCCATGTTGTACTATTCTTAGCGCGAGGGCAGCCCGATGAACGACCTCAAGTACGCGCAGGAGAGAACCGAGTACCTGCGGAAGGCCCTCAACCACCACACCTACCGCTACCACGTGCTCGACAGTCCCGAGATCAGCGACGAGGAATACGATCGCATGTTCGCGGAACTGAAGGCCCTGGAGCAGGAGTATCCCCAGCTTGCGACACCGGCTTCTCCCACGCAGAGGATTGGAGCGGCTCCCGTCGAAGCCTTCGGTGTCGTTGAGTACGCTGTGCCGCTGCTCAGCCTCGCAAACGCGTTCTCCCGAGACGACATGGCCGCCTGGTGGCGCAGAACATGCGGTCTCCTTGGCACCAATGGATTCGAGACGGTGTGTGAACCCAAGATCGATGGCCTCGCGGTCGCCCTCACCTACATCGACGGCCTCCTCTTCACAGGAGCAACCCGGGGTGACGGATACCGTGGAGAGGACATAACCCAGAACGTCAGGACCATCAGGAGCATCCCTCTGTCGGTCTCACGAGAGGCTCCACCGCGGTTCGAGGTGAGGGGCGAGGTGTATCTGCCAAAGATGGGCTTTGAGAAGCTCAACCAGAGGCGCGCCGAGGAAGGGTTGGCTCTCTTCGCCAATCCACGGAACGCGGCCGCAGGGTCCATGCGCCAGCTTGACCCGTCTGTTACGGCTGCTCGCCCTCTCGACATATTCGTATACGGGCTTGGCTGGGCCGAGGGAACTCCCGTGCCTGAAACGCACTGGGAAGTCATGCAGTGGCTCAGGTCTCTTGGATTCAAGACGAATCCTCTCATCACCCGCACGCGCACGCTCGAAGAGGCTCAGCATGTATACGACCTCTGGGTTGCGGAACACAAGGAATGGCCGTATGAGGCCGACGGCATGGTCGTGAAGGTCAACTCGCTTCTCATGCAGAACCAGCTCGGCACCGCCGGCCGCGAACCTCGATGGGCCATCGCCTGCAAGTTCCCCGCCGTGCAGGGCACGACGAAGCTACAGGATATTGAAATCAGTGTGGGCCGCACCGGCAGCCTCAATCCCTACGCCATACTCACGCCTGTCAGGATCGGCGGCGTTGTCATCAGCCAGGCAGCCCTCCACAACGAGGAGGACATCCACCGCAAGGACATACGCATCGGCGATACGGTAATAGTGCAGCGAGCGGGCGACGTCATTCCGGAGATTGTCGGGCCGATCGCAGACCTCCGCACCGGCGAGGAGCGGGTCTTCCACATGCCACCCACTTGTCCTGTCTGTGGGTCTGAGGTCGTGAAGCCCGAAGGAGAGGCACAGCACAGGTGCACTAACGCAGCCTGTCCCGCACAAGCACTCGAAAGAGTCAAGCATTTCGTCAGCCGCGACGCAATGGACATCGAAGGGGTGGGGGAGAAGCTCTGCGAGGTGTTCTTCAGCACAGGGTTGGTGAAGGATGCCGGCGACCTCTATAGCCTCACAGTGGAGGACCTCATGGGACAGGAGCGAATGGCGGAGAAGAGCGCAGGCAACGTGCTGTCAGCCATTCAAGAAAGCAAGCAACGCCCCCTCGGCCAACTCATCTTCGGACTCGGGATAACACATGTGGGACAGGAATATGCTGAGTTGCTGGCCAGACACTACAGGAGCATTGATGCGCTCGGGACGGCTTCAGCCGAGGAGCTTGCAGCGATTCCTTCCATCGGCCCCAGGATAGCGGAGAGCATCGTAGCTTTCTTCCGGCAGCAGCGGAACCGGGACATCATCAAGAAGCTGCGTGCCGCCGGCGTTGCCCTCGAGTCCTCGACAGATGAATCGCACGGAGAACGCCCTCTGAGTGGCCTTACCTTCGTCTTCACTGGGCATCTGGAAGAGTTCACGCGGCAGGAGGCCGAGGCCCGTGTTGTCAGACTCGGAGGCAAAGCCGCACAGGACGTCAGCAGAAAAGTGTCCTACGTGGTTGCGGGCGACGAACCCGGCTCCAAGGCAGCAAAGGCCGCCAAACTGGGAATCAAGATTATCGGAGAGGGCGAATTTCGGCAAATGATTGGCGCCGACTAGTTGGCTTTGCCACCCTCTTCAACGACATCGCGCAGGGCAAACGCAAGATACCCCGGCAATTCGCTCGCGTCGTAGTAGCGGACCTCGTCCACCTCGTCTCCCGCTACGGGCTCGTCTGAGACAACTTTCACGAGGTAGCTCACAACCAGCATGTCGCCGTAGAGCTCCGTGTCCTCACGTCTCATAACACGAATCAGTCGCTGGATTTCACCGGACACTCCCGCCTCTTCTTCCAGCTCCCGCAGGCACGCCTCCTCAGGCGTCTCCCCGCTCTCTATGAAACCCGAAGGTGGGCCCCAGAAGCCCTTCTTGGGAGCGATTCCACGCTTGATGAGCAGGAACCTCCCATCCTTCACGGCTACAGCCACGACAACGGGCAGGGGGTTTTCGTAGCGCACAAAGCTGCACCCGGGGCAATGCTTCCGCACCCGGCCGTCCACCATGCCCTCAATGAGAGGGGTGCTGCACACCGGACAGTAACGGTAGTCTATCGGCACCATTGCATACCACCAACCCTCAGCTGCAATCGCCCATCACCAGCATGACGAAGAGCGTCCGCCTATAGTACACTCACTCGTCAGAGCCCGCAATCGAACGAAGCCGAACCCCACCTTGAGAGCATCAGTTGGCGAAGACAACGTGAGCACGCAAGAGAGAGCAGGAAAACAGGTCACCCGGTCGGGCATGCCAGGTCGCCCTGAGGTGATTCGCGCTGCCCGTAAGGCAGCATTTCAGTTCCGTTCTATGCTCCCCCTCCTCGGCGGCGTCGCTCTCTTGATTGGACTGTTCCACACGGCAATCCCATCCTCCGTGCTTGGGACGTTGTTCTCAGGTGACCCTTTGCTCGATTCCCTCACGGGTGCAGGAATAGGAAGCATTCTGGCAGGCAACCCTGTCAACAGCTACGTCATCTCCGAGCAGCTGCTCGCCGATGGCGTGAGCGTCTTCGCCGTCGCCGCCTTCATCATCAGCTGGGTCACAGTGGGAATCGCCCAACTGCCGGCTGAGGCACTGACGCTCGGAACCCGGTTCGCTGTTCTGCGCAATTCGCTCTCGTTCCTCCTTTCAGTCCCAATCGCGTTGCTGACTGCAATGTTCGTGGCTCTCTCCGGAGGAACGCTGTGACGAAGTCCGAGGCGCCGCAAGGCGGCGCACGCCGCTCGAGTGGACGGGGAGGGCTCATCTTCCTCGGCATCGTCGTGGCGGTCTACGCCATGGTCCTGGGCTTCTCTCCCGAGACCGGCCTGCAGGCTCTAGCATTCAGCGCCTCTGTGTTCAGAAAACTGGCGGTGCCTCTGTCCCTCGTGTTCGTGGCACTTGTGCTCACCAATCTGTTTCTGAAACCGCACGACATAAGCTTGCTTGTCGGGAAGGACTCGGGTCTGAAAGGCTCACTTCTATCACTACTGGCAGGAGTGCTGTCCGTGGGCCCCGCCTATGCATGGTACCCTTTGCTCGGGACAGTTCGGAGTCACGGTGGAGGGGTCGGGCAGATATCAGTGTTCCTGTTCGGTCGGGCCATAAAGCCCTTTCTCCTTCCGGTCATGATTGCCTGCTTCGGATGGGTGTTCACCCTGTCCATCACAGGGCTTGTTGCCATCGGAGCTCTCGTTCTTGGCCGGCTGATGTCTACGCTTCAGGGCAGGGAGGCCTGAGCGCATCGTCCGAAGGGAACCCGACGCCTTGCACGCCGCATCGAAATTGGAAGCCTATCTGGACATCGAGACGACCGGTCTCAGCCCGTTCGCGAATCGCATCACTGTCGTGGGCATCTACCGCCAGGTGGTTCCACACGGATTCGAGCTCATCCAGCTTGTGGGGCGCGAGATCAGCAGCGAGAGCCTGCTACGAGCGCTCGACGGCGTCGGCACACTGTACACATACAATGGCGCCCGATTCGACCTCGTTTTCATCGAATCCAAGCTGCAGGTCGCACTGCAGTCATTGATGCTGCATAGAGACCTGATGTACGACTGCTGGCGACAGAATCTCTACGGGGGGCTCAAAGCAGTGGAGCAGCAACTGGGCATCGAGAGGACGCTTCAAGGGGTGAACGGCCGACAGGCAGTCGTTCTCTGGTGGCGCTACGTTCGCCATGGTGATGAGCAGGCACTCCAAACGCTTCTGGAATACAATCGAGAGGATGTGGTGAATCTGAAGGAATTGAGGGGTAGGCTGCATGTCGCATGAAAGAGCAGGAGTGCGAGAACCCAGGGTCATCGATTTCCACACTCACATAATGCCTGACTGGGTACGCAGAGAGCGCGAGCACTACGCAAGCGTAGACCCCTGCTTCGCGGCGCTCTACACCAACCCGAAGGCAAGGCTGGCCACGGCAGAAGAACTGCTTGCCAGCATGGACGAAGCATCCGTCGATGTCTCCGTAGTACTGAACATCGGCTGGACCAGTCATGAGATGTGCGTGCGCACGAATGACTACCTGCTCGAGGCAGCCAGCCTTCACTCCGATCGGCTGATCCCTTTCTGCGCACTCCAGCCGGCATCACCCGAGAAGGCAGTCGAAGAACTACAGCGGTGTGCCGCGTCAGGGGCAAGGGGCATTGGCGAGTTGCGCCCCGACATCCAGGGCTTCTCGCTGGCCGACAGTCCACTGCTCTCGCCCATTGTCGAGATTGCCGTGGCCCGGCAGATGATAGTACTGACTCACGTATCCGAACCAGTAGGGCATGCGTACGCGGGCAAGGGCACTGTCACGCCCGAGCAGCCGTACAGGTTCGCGGCAGAGTTCCCGCAGGCGGTCCTCGTATGCGCCCACTGGGGTGGTGGGCTTCCCTTCTACAGCCTGATGCCAGAGGTGCGAGAGACGCTCTCCAACGTGTACTTCGACACCGCCGCCACACAGTACCTGTACAGCCCCGACATCTTCTCCGTGGTGGACCGGATAGCAGGCTCCGACCATATCCTTTTCGGGTCGGACTTCCCTCTGGTAAGTCAGAAGCGGGCCCTCCAGGAAATGGACAAAGCAGAGCTGGGGTCTGCCACCAGGAAACTCATAGCAGGTGAAAACGCCAGGCAGCTCCTGTCGCACGGAGGGACACAGATTGAGCGAGCGCGATGAGATACGGGCATTTGTGGCGATAGAGCTGCCCGACAACGTGAAGAGAGGGCTCGGCAGCGTCATCGACGGGCTGCGGCAGCGGTCCCGCACGCCCGTGAAGTGGGTCTCAGCCAACGGAATTCACCTGACCCTCAAGTTCCTCGGTGAGATACCGGCACCCCGGGTTGAGGAGGTCAAGAAGGTACTGACGACGGCCTGCCTTGGAACACCCCCGATGCACCTGGAGATAGATGCGCTGGGGGGCTTTCCGGATACTGCGCAACCACGGGTAGTCTGGGCGGGATTGAGTGGCGACATTGAAGTGCTGTCAAGGCTGGCCACACGGGTGGACCTCGCACTTGCAGAGTTGGGCTATGCCAGGGAGAGCCGTCCCTTTGCGCCGCATCTGACAATCGGGCGCGTCCGCCCGGAGGCTTCGCGCCGGGCAAAGAGTGAACTCGGGGTTGCCGTACTGGCAGCCACGCTTCCGGAGGGCCTCCGGTTCGACGCAGGGGCAGTGAGTCTCATGAGAAGCCAGCTCAGGCCGCAGGGTGCTCTCTACACGAGATTGTCACAGACACCACTCAACCCGTAGGAGGCAGAACCGGACCATTTGCGCCTCGTTTGCGAGTGAACATGGCTTGATATATACTTTGGCGAGACTTGGTTTGGGAGGAGGACTACCTTGGACAACGCATCATTCCCGAAGTGCCTGAAGTGCGGCAGCGGCGACCTTGTTCCTCTGTCGGACTTCGGAAGCCAAGGTGCGCCGATTACGTATAAGGCATGGGTATGTACTAACCCTGATTGCGGCTACAACATCAAGATCAGGAATGGAGAGGTATACCTCAACGAGCCCATTCTGAGCGGTGAACTGCGCGCACGCGCGCACTAGAACCCCTCAGGCACAGGCCAGTGTGCTTCACGTCGGCAGTGCCGTCAGGTTGGCACTTGACTGTTTGTTCCCACAGTCGTGCATAGGCTGTGGTCGAGTAGGCAGCTACTTGTGCGCCCACTGTGAGAGCCAACTCCCGTGGATTTTTCCCCCACTCTGCCCGCGTTGCGGCCGTCCACAGGCCAGCGGGATACTGTGTCCAACCTGTGCACAGACGACAGGCGCCATCTCCGTCATCCGGTCACCCCTCCGTTTCGAGGGCGTCGCACGGCGGGCAATCCACGAACTGAAATACCGCAATCTGAGGGCAATCGCCCCCACCCTTGCCACGTACCTTGTCAGGGGCCTCCGGGATGCGGAGTATGAGCCTGATATCATCGTTCCGGTGCCGCTGCATCCCAGACGCGCCAGGCGCCGAGGCTACAACCAGTCGTTTCTCCTGGCACGTGAGGTCGCAAAGGAAACATATACACCGGTCTCTGCGGATGCCCTTGCCCGGGTGAGAGAGGGCACCAGCCAAGTTCACACGACAAGTGTCGAGGAGCGGAGACAGAATGTCTCCGGAGCCTTCGCCTGCAATGATACGTCTGTCTCTGGCAAGCAAGTCCTCGTCGTTGACGATGTCTGCACAACAGGGGCCACTCTTGAGTCCTGCGCAGTGGCCCTTCGGGATGCAGGAGCGGTTGCCGTATGGGGGCTCACGGTTGCCAGAGAAGTATAGAATGGGAGGTCAACATGAAACTCCAGATCGTAGCCAAGAACAACGTGTCCGTATCTCCCGCCATCGAGGACTACGCCACCAAGCGCATTGGCAAGATGGCCCGTTTCCTGCCCAGCATCGATGAAGGCAAAGTCGAGATATCCAGGGAGGGAGCACGGCAGCCGGACCAGCGGTTCGTAGTCCAGGTCACTCTGGACAGCAACGGGGTGCTCATTCGTGCGCAGGAACACGGCGAGGACATCAGGACAGCCGTAGACCGAGTTGTCGACGCACTCACCGGTCGCATCTCACACTACAAGGGAAAGCACTTCGATAGGAGCAACGACACAGTCCGTAAGATGGAGCCTTCCCTTGAGCCTGCAGAGGCGACTGCCGAGGAGCCGAGGCGTCTGGTGAAAACCAAGCGGTTCACGCTCAAGCCGATGTCGCTGGACGAGGCGACGGACCAGATGGAATTGCTCGGGCACGATTTCTTCCTCTTCGTCAACTCCGACGACGACAAGGCAAATCTCCTTTACCGCCGCAAGGACGGGGACTACGGGCTGATAGAGCCCGACATGGGATAGACAGCTTTGGAATACTCGGTCCTTCACACTGCACTTGGCTGGATGGCAGTGTCCCGCACCGATGTGGGAGTATCGCATATTGTGCTCCCCCGTCCGTCCCGCTCATCGTGCACGGCCGCTATGCGAGAGAACACGGGACTGTCTGCGGGCGAATTGCGGGAGGCAACTCCGGACAGTCTCGGCACGCTGCCCGAACGCCTCGTCCGCTATATGGAGGGCAAGCAGGTCGCGTTCTCCGATGAGGTCGACACGCGCACATGGACCCCCTTTCGCACCCGTGTCTGGGAGGCAACTCGTTGGATTCCTTACGGCGAGACGAGGAGCTATTCCTGGGTCGCTGCTACAATCGGACAGCCGAAGGCCTGTCGGGCGGTCGGCCAGGCTCTTCACAGGAATCCTGTGCCTGTCATCGTGCCGTGCCACAGGGTGATAGGCGCTGACTCAAGTCTCACAGGATTCGCAGGAGGGCTCGGGCTGAAGCAGCGGCTTCTATCACTGGAGCGCGGTCAAGCTCACGCGTCAGTCCAGCCTGTAGCAGGCGCCGGCTAGCACAGTCTCCAGTTCGCGCTCCAGGTCAGGGCCGAACGAGACACGCAAATCAGGCATCTCGAGCTCAGTCTTCGAGCCACCCCCGGTTTCGACAACAAGGGAGACGCAATCCTCGCCGGGGTGGGCCTTCAGCAGGTCGACAAGCTTCGCGAGAAGCGCGATGTCCGCCTCAGTATCATCTGTCTCCTTCACCTCCACGACCAGCACGCGTGGCTTCGCCCGGCGGCG
>JAUVYD010000058.1 GCA_030603265.1 Dehalococcoidia bacterium | reverse complement strand
GCCGGGGACAGGCCGAGATATGAGAGGGCGACGCCTTGGAAGAAAGCAAGAGAATAGAGCTTCCATTCACAGATGAAGCAGTGAGACAGCTTCGGGTGGGTGACCGCCTTCTGCTGTCTGGGGTCCTGTACGTGGCCCGGGACGCCGCCCACAAGCGCATGGTCGAAGCGCTCGATCGGGGAGAGCCGTTGCCGTTCGACGTGAGAGGCGCCACGATTTACTTCATGGGTCCGTCTCCTGCGAGGCCTGGGAGGCCGATGGGCGCAGCAGGTCCAACCACTGCGAGCAGGATGGACCCTTACTCTCCCCGGCTCATCGAGCTGGGGTTGAAGGCGATGATTGGCAAGGGCTCCCGGTCTCGCACTGTGAGGGATGCGATGGTGCAGCACAACGCCGTGTTCCTGGGTGGTATTGGAGGGGCGGGCGCGCTCCTCTCGAAGGCAGTCAAGAGCGCAGAGGTCATTGCCTACGATGACCTTGGCCCGGAGGCGTTGCGCCGCCTCGTTGTGGAGGACCTGCCGGTCACCGTTGTAGACGATTCCACCGGCAGAGACCTCTATGAGGAAGGGCGCGCGCGTTATCGCAGGGCCGGCAACGCCACCTGAGCTTACAGGAGCCCGTGTTCGGCGAGCACGCGCCGGGTCGTAGCGCCGATTTCAGCAGGACTATCCACAACAACAGCTCCGGCTGCACTGAGAGCCGCCTTCTTCTGCGCGGCAGTGCTTGATACCCCTGAGGTAATTGCTCCTGCATGGCCCATGCGCCGCCCCGGCGGGGCGCTGACGCCGGCAACGAAAGCAACGACCGGCTTGCTCATGCCGCTCTGGATGTACTCTGCGGCCTCCTGCTCGAGCGACCCGCCTGTCTCCCCCACGAGCACAACTGCGTGCGTAGCAGGGTCGCCTTCGAACAGCCGCAGAGCCTGAACGAAGGCAGTTCCCGGCAGCGGGTCGCCTCCGATAGCGATGCATGTCGATTGGCTGATGCCCTCAGAGGTCAATTGGCCGACCACCTCGTAGGTGAGGGTGCCGCTACGCAAAGCGACGCCGACGTTCCCCGGCGCGTGTATGACGCCCGGCATGATGTCCGCCGTGCAGCGAGCGGGGGGCGAGATTATCCCGGGGCAGTTGGGCCCTGCCACGGTCACGCCCGCACTCTGGATGTACCTGTGCCACGTAACCTCGTCTAGAGTCGTTCTTGAGCATAGCCATCTCTGCTGCTCGCGCACAGTGAGGTGCCAGGTCTCGGAAGGTGACCGACTGGTGGTGGATGATGGCCGTAATCGCGTGTGGGTGCGCCGATTGCTTTGCTCTGCCACGATGAAGAAACAGCAGGCGAAAGTCAACGTCGTGTCGGAAGACGGACCAGCCATGGTCGACTATGGACAGCCATGGAGGAAGGTGACAGAATGGCGCCTGGGATACTGTTCGCCGTCATGACTGTGGGCGGAATGGCTTTGCCGACGGCAGGAAAAGCGAGTCTTCAAGGAGGCGCGTGTTTCACAGGAGAGTGAACGAGACAGTGGGCGCCGGCATGGCAACCCCGGCCATGTGAGTGGGGACGGTACCGGGCAGCAATCGGCGTCGGAGTATCTGGATGGGAGGACGATACCCATGAGCAAGAACAAACAAGAGTGGCAGGAGACAACGCTTGGACCGGCGCTGAAGCAGCACTCCGAGCGCAAAGGCAGGTTCGCGACGACATCGGGCATCGAGATTCAGCCCGTCTACACGCCGGAGGACCTTCCGGGCTTCGACCATGTACTCCAGTTGGGATATCCGGGAGAATACCCGTATACCCGCGGAGTCCAGCCGAACATGTACCGGGGTCGGGTATGGACTGTGAGGCAGTACGCTGGATTCGGCGGCGCCGAGGATACGAACCAACGGTTCAAGAAGCTGCTTGCAGAGGGCCAGACCGGCCTCTCCATCGCCTTCCATCTCCCGACCCAGATAGGCTACGACTCCGACCATCCGCTTGCCAGAGGTGAGGTGGGCAAGGCGGGCGTGGCCATAGACAGCCTGCGTGACCTGGAGATCCTGTTCCAAGACATTCCCCTGGACAAGGTGACCACCTCAATGACCATCAACGCCACCGCTCCCATCTTGCTCGCCATGTACATCGCGCTTGGCAAGAAAGAAGGAGTCGAGCAGTCGAAGCTCGCAGGCACTGTCCAGAATGACACGCTCAAGGACTACATTGCCAGGGGTACGTACATCTTCCCTCCGCGTCCGTCGCTGCGCCTGACTGCCGATATCATTGCCTATTGCGCCAGCAATGTGCCACGATGGAATTCCATCAGCATCAGCGGGTATCACATCCGCGAGGCGGGGTCCACGGCCGTGCAAGAGGTGGCGTTCACTCTCGCAAATGGCATTGCCTATGTTGAGGCAGCGCTCAATGCGGGATTGGAGGTGGACTCCTTCGCCCCGCGTCTGTCCTTCTTCTTCAACAGCCACATCAACTTCCTCGAGGAAATCGCCAAGTTCCGAGCAGCCCGTCGCCTCTGGGCGAAGATTATGAAGCAGAGATTTGGGGCCCGTGACCCTCGTTCGATGATGCTCAGGTTTCATACCCAGACCGCCGGCGTGAGCCTGATGGCACAGCAACCCATGAACAACATCATGAGAGCCACCGTTGAATCCCTGGCCGCCGTACTTGGGGGGACTCAGTCCCTGCACACCGATTCCTATGACGAAGCGTACGCCACACCTTCAGAGGAAGCGGCCACACTGGCGGTGCGCACGCAACAGCTCATCGCCTTCGAGAGTGGAGTGGCCGATGTTGTGGACCCCCTGGGTGGTTCGTACTACATTGAGTGTCTGACGGACAGGATTGAGGGGGAGGCCCAGAAGTACATTGAGCAGATCGACAGCCTGGGCGGCGCGGTTTCCGGCATCGAGCAAGGATTCCAACAGGCGGAGATACAGGATGCATCATACCGGTACCAGAAAATGATTGAGCAGAAAGAACAGGTGATAGTCGGCGTGAACGAGTTTGTCTCCGACTACGCCAAAATCACCAACATGCTCAAGTTCAATCCCGAAGTTGAAGGCCGACAGAAGGAGCGCCTTGCTGAGGTGAGACAGCAGAGGGATAGCGGACTGGTGCAGCGCAGGCTGCAACGACTGGAACAGGTAGCACGCAGTAGCGAGAACACCATTCCTGCACTCATCGACTGTGCGGAAGCGTACGCCACAGTTGGTGAGATGAGTGACACTCTCCGGGAGGTGTTCGGTACGCAGAAGGAATTCCTCACCATCTAGACCTTTCTGCCGGACTGCTCCGAAGAATCACAGGCATGGATACCAGAAACTGACACGAGGAGGGGGGAGATGATACAGGGCGTCGGACACATCGGAATCCTTGTGCGAGACCTCGAGCAGAGTGCCAGGCTCTACAACGAGATGTTCGGAGCGACCCTGGCCGAGGTCAAGGTGGTGGAAGAACAGGGTGTTAAGGTGGGGATGTTAAGCTTTCAGCATGGGCCTCTCCTTGAACTGTTGGAGCCGCTGCCCAACAGCAGGATGGCCGCAGCCCTCGATAAGCGAGGCGAAGGAGTGCAGCACATCTCGTTCGATGTTGACGACATCGAGAAAGAGCTTGCGAAACTCAAGGACAAGATGGTGAGCCTCATTGACCAAAGTCCACGCCAGGGCGTCGAAGGCAAAGTCGCCTTTCTTCATCCTCGGTCGACCAATGGCGTGCTCGTAGAGTTGTGTCAGAAGGAGTAGCTAAGGTGAGTTCCGCCCAGCAGCAAAAGAGAATACGGGTTCTGGTTGCCAAGCCGGGACTGGATGGACACGACCGTGGGGCAAAGGTCATAGCAAGGGCTCTGCGCGATGCGGGGATGGAGGTGATCTATACGGGAATCCGGCAGACCCCGGAGGCCATAGTGTCCGTGGCCGTTCAGGAAGATGTAGACGTGGTCGCTTTGAGCATCCTATCCGGCGCTCATCTGGAGCTCTTTCCCATAATCATGGAGGGCCTGAAGGAGGCAGGTATGAGCGACACCCTGGTGATTGCCGGTGGCATTATCCCCGAGGACGACGTGCCGATGGTGAAACAGATGGGCGTCGCTGAAGTATTCGGTCCGGGCACGTTCACAGCGGATATCATCGATTGCATCCGCAAGCGCCTGGGGAGCTAGCCCCTGGTGTGCGGTCCAGCAGACAGCGCTAACTGTCTGGTCGCCTCGGCTAGGATTCCTGCCCCATTCGTCGGTCATCCGAGAGAAGCGGCCCCTTCGTTTCGTCGAGCAGGTAAGGACATGATTGCCTGGACCGGACGGGGAACACCGCGGTGACTGCTGCGGCAAGGCGTGCGGTTGGTCGGTGTTTCAGACCGAGTTTCGTTCACGTGCATCCAGGAGACTCCCCTCGGAGCGAAGCGAAGATGCACCTCTCCCTGGCCTGTTGAGTCGCTATTCCTCCGTTTTGCGGTCACGGGTGCCACGGTTGTTCCGATGAACTCCGCAGGCGGTCAGGAAGTGCTATGCATGGAGCTCGCGCAGTTTCACGTGTCTGACCTGAGCGTGCAACGAGTGACGGTGCTTGACGCTCCTGAGACGATTGCCCCGGCGGGGCGCTGGCGCCGGCAACGAAGGCAACGACCGGCTTGCTCATGCCGCTCTGGATGTGCCATGCGGCCTCCTGCTCGATCGTTCCACCTATCTCCCCGCCGAAACCGGAGGGTGCGTCACGTACGGGCAAGGGAGGAGTCGGTCGGCGGAGGGGGTGGGATTCGAACCCACGTTCGCTTGCGCGAAAACGGTTTTCAAGACCGTCACCATCGGCCTCTCGGTCACCCCTCCATGGCGGCGAAAGTATAGCATCAGCGCCAATCGTGTCCTGCGTGGAGTCACAAAATGTATTGACATGTCCGGTAAGCGGGTCTAGAATGCCGCCGGGATGTCGGGTGGGGCTATGGCGCTGCTGCCGTGGCGCCCCAGGCGCAGGGTCCTGCGGGCGAGGCATCTCCTCATTCATTTCTCAGAGACACACCTCCTTTTGCGTGGGGTCGAGAGTGCCATGCCCAGGGGGCCGGGGACTAGCCCGGCCCCCTTTTTTTGTGGGATGGAGTGCAGCTCGTTGGTGAGATGCGCGGTGCCGCCATTGGGCCGCGTCGCCCTCATTGCAACCGCCGGAACTGACTGATAGAGCAAGGAGGCTACACGTGGGAGCAGAAGAAGAGATATTTGGCTATGCGGATGACCTGGGCCCGGAGAAGGTAATCCATTTCTACGACCCGAGACTGCAACTGAAGGGAATTCTCGTCGTGGACAACACTGCCCTTGGTCCGGCTATCGGAGGAATCCGCATGGCGCCGGATGTGACTACGCGTGAGATATTCCGGCTGGCGCGCTCAATGACGCTCAAGAACTCGGCTGCCGGCATATCCTATGGTGGCGGGAAGGCAGGCCTCCGCGGGAATCCCGACATAGCCAACAAGGACGAGGTGATAAGGGCATTTGCACGGTTCCTTCGGGTTCATACGGACTACATCCCCGGTCCTGACATGGGCACTGACGAGCACTGTATGGCGATAATCCAGGATGAGATCGGCAGGGCCATTGGTCTGCACAAGGAACTCGGCGGCATTCCACTGGATGAGATTGGCGTGACAGGCTACGGCGCCGTCGAGGCAGCCGAAGTGGCTGCGGATTTCATCGGGATGAGCCTGAAGGATGCCACCGTTGCCATAGAGGGATTCGGAGCAGTTGGCCAGGCATGCTTCCGGTCACTTGAGACGAAGGGCGCGAAGGTGGTAGCGGTATCGGACATAGACGGCGCGATCTTCGACCCTGATGGACTTGAGTTCGACGCCATCGTGCAGTACGACCAGTCCACGAAGAAGGTGAGCAAGCTCTGGAACCGGGCCTATGACCGGGGCCGGCGGATTTCGAATGAGGAGTTGTTCGGACTCGATGTTGACATCCTCGTGCCCGGGGCACGACCGGACGTCATCACGACGAAGAACGTGGAGGCCTTGAAGGCGCGGCTGGTGGTGGAGGCTGCGAACATTCCTGCAAGTCTTGAAGCCGAGAGGCGCCTGGGAGACAAAGGTGTCCTGGTCATTCCTGACTTCATCGCGAATGGAGGAGGCGTCATTGCCGGCTCCGTTGAGCTTCGCAGGGGCACCATCGATGAGAGTTTCGAGACTATCAGGAAGCAGATACGCTACAACGTCAGCGAGATACTCGCATTGAGCAAGGCCGAGGGGCTGTATCCCCGGGAGGCTGCCGAGCAGGTCGCAAAGCGGCGGGTCATTGTGGCGATGAAGGACAAGGGGAGGCTGTAGAAGTCCGAGGGAAGTCCTTTTCCGAAGCCGCAGGTATTGACAATACGAACTGCTGCGCGGAATAATAGCGACCGTACGTAGGTACTGGATGGCACAGCCTGCCCGGATGGCAGGAAGGGGGTGTTGTGCACGGGGGTTGCTGCAGGGATTTGTCGAGCGCGTCCGCCGGAAGGGGGCGGGCCTTTGGTACGTATTGCGACGCGGCTGCTCAACGAGCAGCCGTTCTTGTGTCGGACGGCGTGCAGAGTGCCCGGTAGCTGTCCTCCTGTGTGGGGACAGAAAGGTCGAGCTACCGGACAGGACTGGAGCTACTAAGACTGATAGGAGGTGATCAATTGGCTGAGGTAACGAGAGAGAGATGGGGTAAGCGCAGCTACTTCATCTTCGCTGCTTTGGGATCGGCCATAGGTCTGGGCAACCTGTGGCGTTTCCCGTATCTGAGTTATGCGAATGGAGGCGGTGCGTTCCTTGTGGCCTGGATGGTTGGGCTGCTTGCCATCGGTATCCCCTGGCTTGTCCTCGAATACGGCATGGGCAAGTACTTCAACTCCAGCGCCCCGGGCGTGTTTGAAGGCATAGGCAAGAAGTGGGAGTGGCTCGGGTGGTGGCCGGTCTGGGTGGCCTTCCTTATCACCACGTACTACACGGTCGTCATGGCGTGGACTCTTCGCTACATGGTGGCCGCGACTACCGTTGAGTGGGGCATGGGTGCGGCAGGTGTAGAAGGGGCAGGCGACTTCTTCTTCGGCACGGTTCTCGGGCTCTCAGGAGGTCCCGGGGAGATTGGCGCCCCACTGCCCGCGCTCCTGATAGGGTTGGCTGTGGTATGGGCCATTATCCTCCTTGTTGTCCACAAGGGCACTGCGGTCATCGGCCCGGTTTCTCAGGTGGTCATGATTGTGGCCTGGACTTTCCTTGGCATCCTCGTGGTGCGAGGCGTAACCCTTGTCGGAGCGGCGCAGGGCCTCAACTTCTACCTGGAGACTGACTGGAGCAAGCTGGCCAGCGGAGACGTGTGGTTTGCGGCCTTCAGCCAGATTGCGTTCACGCTGTCGCTTGGCATGGCGGGCATGTTCGCGTACGGCAGCTTCATCAAGTCGCGTGGCGACGTGAACAACAACGCGTTGATTACCGGCTTCGGCAACTGTGCGACGAGTTTCTTCGCCGGCTTTGCCGTTTTCAGCGTCGTCGGCTTCGTGATGCAGTCGTTGTCCATTGGTGTTGAAGAGGTGGCATCCAAGAGCGTAGGCCTGGCGTTCATCACCTGGCCCATAGCGGTCTCGATGCTACCGACTGCCAACGCGTTCTTCGGAGTCATCTTCTTCCTGTGCCTGTTCTTGCTTGGACTGTCGTCCGCCTACTTCTTGGCGTATGGCGGCGTCATCAGTCCGCTCATGGACAAGTTCGGCTGGAGCAGAACCAAGACCGCTTTTGGCGTCTGCGTGATCGGGTTCCTCATCGGAATCTTGTTCACAACGAACGGAGGCCTGTACTGGGGCCCCGACATTCTGGACAGGGCCGTCGCGTTCTACGGACTCCTCATTACGGGAGCTCTCACGTGCCTCGTGGTCGGCTGGGTATTTCCCGCCAGTCGACTCCGTGCGTACGTCAATGAGACTTCCGACTTCCATATCGGCCCCTGGTTCGATGTGATGGTGAAGTTCGTGATACCGGCAGCACTGCTGTTCGTGGTTGTCTATGGCGGCTTCATGCAGGACATCCCGAACTCCTACAGCGGCTATCCGCGCTGGGCCAGCAA
>JAUVYD010000043.1 GCA_030603265.1 Dehalococcoidia bacterium | reverse complement strand
TGCAGCAATGCCGGCATGAGAAACATCTGCCCGGGCTCGTATGGACGGAACGTCTTGCTCACGCGTCTCCCCCTCGCTCAGCTTTGCCCCAATTATACCTTCCATACGTGCCCAAAGCTATTACTCGGACAGGCTCCTAGGCTGCACATTCCCGCTTGTAGAGAGTGGCAGCAGCAATGAAGAAACGACCCGTGTACTACGGCTGGTTCATCGTTGCGGCGTGCTTCGCAGCCACCGTGTGTCTCGGCGAAGTGACGTGGTCCTTCGGCGTATTCTTCAAGGCACTGGAAAACGAGTTCGGCTGGAGCAGGGGCCTCACGTCATCAACCTACACGTTCATGGTGATCGGCTACGCGATCTCCGCCATCGTAGCGGGCAGACTCTCCGACAGATACTCTGCGCGCCCGGTACTCCTTGTGAGCGCCCTTCTGGCAGGGCCGGCCATTGCTCTCTGTAGTCGTATCGAGACAGTGGCTCAGCTTCAAATACTGCTGTTCGTGGCAGGCCTTGGCTCTGGGGCGCTGCTGTCGGTCCCGTCGTCAACGGTCCAGCGCTGGTTCCACAATCGCCCGCGAAGTGGTATCGCCCTTGGCGTAGTCATGGCGGGTGTCGGAGTCGGCGCGCTCCTGTTCGCACCGGTCATCAATCACCTCATAGCGGCATACGGATGGAGACAGGCCTTCGTGTTCTGCGGTGTCTTCTTCTTCGTGGCGGTCGGATTTGCGGCGCTTGTGATACGGCCTGCCGTCACTCCGGTCTCAGTACGAGCGGAGAATGGGAAGGAAGGGACTTCTCAGACGTCGTTGATACGTCAACTGCTCCGGTCGCCGCAGTTCCTTGTGCTCACGGGGGTGGTGATGGTGGGAGTGTTCGGCTTCCAGGCGCTCAACGTCCATCTTGTGCCCTTCGCCACCGATGCAGGAATCTCACCCACAGTGGCTGCTGCGGCGCTCGGACTCGCGGGAGCCTTCTCGGTGGTGGGACGCATGGTCTTCGGGCTTCTCTCCGGGAGGCTTGGATGGCGCAGGTCCCTGGCACTCGCCCAGATCGGAGTCGGCAGTTCGCTGCTGCTCCTGTTGCTTGTTGACCAAGTCTGGATACTCTATTGCTTCGTGGCTCTCTACGGAGTGTCCCAGGGCGCGAGGGCTGTCTCTGTCATGGGCATGATGGGACGCCTTTTCGGTATGCGCGCAATCGGAGAGACCATCGGCATCATGATGGCGTGCGCTCAACTGGCTGGCGCCTTCGGCCCGTACCTGGCAGGCTATCTCCACGACCTGTGGGGCAACTACACGCTCATCTTCTCGGTTCTCGGCGTGGCGCTGATGGTATGTGCCTTCCCGATTCTGAAGTTCCTCGTTGCCCCTGCGGAGAAGAACGACACCACCGGTCAGCAGGCCCGGGCGTTGTGACGCGTCACGCTGCTCGCCGAACTGGCCCCCCGGTTCGCAGTCCCGGGGCGGACAGCGGGATCGCCTCCAGGAGCCTGTGGGCACTGGTGCCTTCGGACAGCGAGTCCGGTCGAAAGAAGCGCTATGCGAAGCCGGGCCAGCCTCTGGGTCTGTGTAACAGGGAGCCTCGCTACTTGTCGAACGTCCGGTACTCGGGGCCCATGTCAATCGTGGTGGTGATGCCTCCGTCCACGGCGAGCGTCTGGCCTGTGATGTAGTCGGACTCCCCCGCACAGAGGAACAGCACCGCAGCCGTGATGTCCGCCGGCTTGCCCCAGCCGAGAGGGATAGTCTCTCCGATGCGCTGCCCCGCAGGGGTCTGCCGCAGTTTGGCGTTGATGGGCGTTGCGGTGTAGCCCGGCGCCACGCTGTTCACACGTATGCCGTGAGACGCCAGCTCGAGCGCCCATTGCCTCGTCAGCCCGTTGAGGCCCGCCTTGGAGGCGCTGTATGCGGTAGAGGTGCAGCCTGCTATGCCCGCGACTGAGGAGATGTTCACTATCTTGCCGTAGCCGCGTTCCATCATGTGGAGTGCGACCGCTCTCGCGCAAAGGAACGGGCCTTTCAAGTCGACGTCCACCTGCTTGTCCCAGTCTTCTTCGGTTGTTCCCACGAGGCTGCGGCGCTTGATGATGCCGGCGTTGTTGACCAGGACGTCGACGTGGCCATATGTGCGGATAGCCTCCTTCACCATGTTGTTGACTTCATCAGCCTTCGTGACGTCACACTCAATCGCGGTGGCCGTTCCACCGGCCTTCCTGATGTCCTCGACCGCCTGAGCGGCTGCCTCCAGGTCGATGTCGGCGCAGATTATGGTTCCGCCTTCCTGCGCGAAGGCGTTGCAGTAGTCACGGCCCAGTCCCGAGCCGCCGCCCGTGACGATAATGACCTTGTCAGCGAATCTGCTCGAACTCAACGGTCGTCCTCCTTTGTGGCTGGGCGTGCAGGAATCCGCGAGAGTGGGTGGGAGGGGATAGACGGGCCCCCTGTGCCAGTGTAGGACAGGCGGTGTGTCACGTCAACGGATTGGGGCCGTCACGGCAGCCCATACTTCGATGGAGCCGTGCGCACCTCGTGGATGAAGTCGTCCACTATCTCATCCAGACTGCCGTACTCCGGTAGCCAGCCCCACTCCTCCCGCGCGCAGGAGTCGTCGAAGGCCTCGGTCTTCGCCGTGGCGTAGTAGTCCATGATGGCAGGGTCTGGCACGTAGCTGATGGCTGCGTCCGGAATGTGCTTCCGCACCTCCAGCTCGAGCTCCTTCGCGGTGGGTGTGGGAACCAGGCCGCCCACGTTGTAGTTCACCGTGACGATGCTGTCACGGGGGGCGTCGGCAATCATCAGCAGGGACCTGACAGCATCCTTGAAGTACATGCCCGGGCCTTTCGTGCCCTCGGTTACGAAGCACTCGAACGGCTTGCCAAGGGCCGGGTACTCAATCATCCATGAGTTGTACTGTGCCACGGTGCGGAGCTTCGTGCCGGGGCCGATAACGGAGGGGAAGCGGATGGTGCGGAAGTCCAGCCCGAAGTGGGTGCGATAGAAACGACCGAGGCACTCGCAGTAGAGTTTCCCGGAGCCGTACATGGTAGCGGGTCGCTGGATGGTGTGGTCGGTCACCACGGAGCCTGCGCCGAGGGCAAACGTGCCGATTGTGCTCGTGAATACCAGCTGCGGCACGTCGAAGAGACGGGATGCCTCAAGCACGTTCATCGTGCCCACCACGTTCACCTGGAATGATGCCCATGGATTGGCGTTGGAGAGAGTGCTCAACATGGAGCCAAGGTGGAAGATGCGTTCGATGCGGTGGTCCTTCACCGCGTTGAACACCTCCGATGAGTATGCCAGGTTGCCGCGGATGACGGTGATGTCGTTCTTGATGTCCGCGATTCGGCCGGGGTTTGACGTGGGCCCGAACGTGACCACGTCATCACCGCGCTCCAGTAGAGCGCGGACCAGTCCCGCTCCTATGTAGCCCGTGCCTCCGGTGACGAGAACTCTCACGGGTGTTTACCTCCCTATGTGCTCCCACAGGGCCTCAAGCCTCCGGCAAGCCTGAGCAGCTATGTTCGCCCTTGCCTCCCTGTCGGGAGAAGGGCTTTCCGCATCGTCCGGATGCCCGGGGCGCCATGCGGAGCCGGCTCCGCCGCCCGGCGGTCATGACTGTCGACGCCGCCCGCCGTGCCGCGGCAAGGATGCGCGAACCCGATGGTGGAGCCTCTACATCCTGAGTTTGCCCGTGAAGAATCCCACGGCGATGAGTACGAGGAGTACGCCGAGGACTTCGTTGGTCCAGGAGGACCAGACGAGCACGAGGATGCCGAGGACGAGGGCAACGATACCTGCAGTCTGCCTTCTCATGTTCCGCCACCTCCTCTGAACGCAGTCTCTGCCTCTATTATGCGAACTACAAGTCGGGTGTGCAATGGGTGGCGTAGTGCGGGTTGCCGCCATTTCGCCACGAGGCCTGAATTCGGCGGCGCATGCTGCTGACGGGGGCCACCCTGGCGTTTGGGTTCGGGGTGGGCGGATGTGTACCATAGCGGCCTATGACAAAGATACTGGCGATAGACGGCAGTCCTTCCGGCGAGCAGGGCAATACTGCGCTGCTGCTCGACAGGTTCCTGGCCGGAACAGCAGGCGCAGGCGCCGAGGTGCAAAAGGTGTCTGCTTACAGGATGCACGTGGAGCGATGCAGCGCGCGATGCGCGGGTTTCGGGTCAATAGTCGACCCTACGTGAATTGCGAGTCACAGGCCGGCTGGTGGGACCGCAGATGGTGAGGGGTGGACGCAAGGCAGAGCTATACTCTCCGGAGGGACGCTGTCCGCGGTGGGCAGCCGTGACCGGCAGGAGGGAGTGAGATGAGTGAACAGAAGGAGACTCGGGCGAGCGAAGAGGAGATGAAGAAGGTACAGCGCTACTGGGACATGCCGCAGATACAGCTTGGCCCCGGGGCGGTGGCGCACCTGTTCGACTCGAAGAATATGACGGCGAGCTTCATCGCGCAGGAGCCGAACATCCAGTTCAACACGCACAGCCATGAGCCGGAGGAGATTGTCATCGTGCTGGAGGGCGAGCGGGATGAGATACTGGATGGTAAGCTCTACCGCATCAAGGCCGGTGACATAATGGTCGTGCCGTCGGGTTCGGTGCATGGCTCATACACGTATGACTCCCCCTGTAAGGTCGTGGAGGTCTTCTCTCCACCCCGCCAGGACCTCCTCGCGAGGCTGGCCGAGGCGCAGAAGAGCCGGTAGTCTCGGAGTCGTCAGCCCCGTCCATCGTCGGGCCGCTGTGCTCATGAGGAGCGCTGCCTGCAGGTGCGCTCTCTGTGGTCGCCCGCAGGGGAGTGGGCGTGCGGCCCAGTGTGAGTGTGGGTTCGAAACCCGCCCTCAGAACATCCATTCTCTTGCGGCCCGCGCTGCGCGCCGACGCGCGTCCCGACGCGTGACGCCGCCTCCACTATCCGGGGAAGAGGGACTTGAGCCCGGTCCTGTCGCGGGCCATATCCGGCCAGGCCTGGAATCCCCATGGGGCGATGGGCCTGACGTAGATGCCTTTTGTGAGCGCTGCCGTGGTGCCGTCAACGAGGCCCTCGAACTTGCCGTAGGGCACACCAGCCACCATCTCCCAGTCGTAGGCCATGGCGAACTTGCGTTCTCCGATGTCCGTGATGGCCAGGCGGAACTCGTTGTGCAGGTACGGCGCGGCGATGCATTCGCGGCAGGTCCCACCGTGGCCATTGGTCTCCAGCTTGACCCTTTCGCCGCCATTCCAGATGGTGCCATACACAAGGCTCAGCATCTGGTCGGGAGAGCCGTAGAAGAGAACCACATCCGGCTCCTCAGGCATCTTGCTGAGGGGGGCGAAGAGGGCTGCTGAGAAGGAGCCTGCGGGGATGAAATCGCCCTCCATCAGCTTCCCGGTCGTCTTCGCATCGCTGGCCCACATCCCGGCGTTCCGCTCGCCGTTCTTGAAGTCCTCCTCCACGTCCCAGAAGCCGAGGGCCGCACCTCCCACCTGGCAGTGGTAGGCCTCCTTGTTCGTCGCCAGCACGGCTCGTTTGTAGTAGCGAGAGAAGCCGGCCACCTGGCACGCGGCGCAGGGGAAGTTGAGAGCACCGACGTCCTTCGGTGCGTCCTCAATCTTCTTGTACAGCTTCACTCCCAGTGAGGGCGTTCGAAGCTGCAGCAATGAGTCCAGTTTCTGACCCAACTCTGCCCATTTCTCCATGGTTTGGTCTCCTCCAGTCATGCGCGTTGGGGTTCCCGTCACCGATTGTAACCACATGCGATGTGGAAAGCGATACCCCCGTGACCCTCGGCTCGCTTCGCGCTGACTCGCCACTCGTTGACTCCCGACGCGCGCCGACTCTCCCCTGATACAATCAGGCGTTGACCTTGCCGCGCATGGGAAAGACATCGAACACCGGAACCCTTCCGCGGAGACCACGTGTCTTCTATGGCTACTGGCTCGTCCTGGTCACATTCATCTTCAACTTCATGGCCATCGGCTGCGGCTCCTTCGCATTCAGTCTCTTCGTGACTCCGTTGCAGGACGCGTTCGGATGGGGACGCGGCCAGATAATGGCCGGCTTCACCATGTTTTTCGTGACGATGGGTGTCACCTGTCCGGTGGTCGGTCGGTTCGTGGACCGCTACGGCGCTCGCCCGGTCATTCCGATTGGCGCGGTGGTGATGGGCCTGGGATTCGTTGTTGTCAGCCAGATGAGCCAACTCTCCCTCTTCTACCTCGGCTACGTACTGGTCGGCGCGGGCGCCGCCGGCATGGGGCAGGTACCTTCAAGCGCAGTAGTCTCCAACTGGTTCAAGAAGCGGCGGGGCACTGCGATAGGCGTCATGGCTGCGGGCGTGGGTGCTGGTGGTGTACTCGCGCCTGCCGTCGGATTCATCATCCAAAACTACGGCTGGCGGAACGCCTATCTCTCGATGGCAATCCTCATCTGGGTGGTCGTCATTCCCCTCGGCGTGCTGGTTGTGCGCACACGGCCGTCGGAGATGGGGTTGTATCCCGATGGAGCCGGCGGGCCTCCAGATGTGGCGTCGGGGGCTGCGACCGCTGTGGCGGACGTGTCCGGTTTCACGCTCCGACAGGCGGCACGCACGCCGGTGTTGTGGCTCATCGTGGTGTCGTTCCTGTTCGGAGGCTTCAGCAGCATGGGCTTGACGCAGGCACCCGTCCCGTTCCTGCAGGATATCGGCTACCCGATGCAGACCGCAGCGGCGGCGCTCGGCGCGATAGGCATTGCCAGCGGCCTTGGAAAGGTGTTCTTCGGCTGGCTGTGCGACAGGATACTGCCGAAGTATGCGTGGACAATCGGCCTGGGGTTCATGGCCGCGTCGGTGGCGATACTCTTGAATATCCACGCTGACTCGCCGCTTGCGCTCATCTGGGTGTTTGGCCTGGTGCTGGGCTTCGGAGTGGGAGCATGGTTGCCTACGCTTTCGATACTCGCGAGCAGCCACTTCGGGCTCGCGTTCTATGGCTCCATTTTCGGTGTCCTCAGCCTGGCACCGAGCATCGGCGCTGCCACCGGCCCGTTCTTCGCGGGGCTGATGTACGATGCCACTGGCACCTACTATTGGGCGTTCGTCACCTTCGCCGCGATGTTCCTGGTGAGTATCCCGGCGGTGCTTCTCACGAGACGGCCCAGGCCGGCAACCCGCGACTCGTGACCCCCGACTCGTGTGCCGACTCCCCCCTGATACAATGGGACGCTCGCCTTGCCGCGCATGGGAAAGACATCGAACACCGGAACCCTTCCGCGGAGACCACGTGTCTTCTATGGCTACTGGCTTGTCCTGGTCACATTCTTCTTCAACTTCATGGCCATCGGTTGCGGCTCCTTCGCATTCAGTCTCTTCGTGACTCCGTTGCAGGGGGCGTTCGAATGGGGACGCGGCCAGATAATGGCCGGCTTCACCATTTTCTTTGTGACGATGGGAATCATTTCGCCGGTGGTTGGGTGGTTCGTGGACCGCTACGGTGCCCGCCCGGTCATTCCAATTGGCGCGGTGGTGATGGGCCTCGGATTCGTTGTCGTCAGCCAGATGAGCCAACTCTCCCTTTTCTACCTTGGCTACGTGCTGATCGGCGCGGGCGCCGCCGGCATGGGGCAGGTGCCTTCAAGTGCAGTAGTATCCAACTGGTTCAAGAAGCGGCGGGGCACTGCGATAGGCCTTATGGCCGCAGGCGTGGGGGCGGGTGGCGTGCTCGCGCCTGCCGTCGGATTCATCATCGAGAACCATGGCTGGCGGAACGCCTATCTCTCGATGGCCATCCTCATCTGGGTGGTTGTCATTCCCCTAGGCGCGCTGGTTGTTCGTACCCGTCCATCTGAGATGGGCCTGTACCCGGACGGCGAGGTCATGCCCCGGAACAACATGGGCGCGGCAGCGGCGGTTGCCGACGAGCACGGTTTCACGTTGCGCCAGGCAATGGCGACGCTTCCCTTCTGGCTCATCGCCGTGTCCTTCGTCTTCGGCCAGTTTAGCAATATGGGCCTTGTCCAGGCACCCGTGCCGTTCCTGCAGGATATCGGCTACCCGATGCAGACCGCAGCCGTGGCCCTCGGCGCGATAGGCATTGGCAGTGCCCTTGGAAAGGTGTTCTTCGGCTGGCTGTGCGACAGGATACTCCCGACGCACGCGTGGGCAATCGGCCAGGGCCTGATGGCGGCGTCGGTGGTGATACTCTTGAACATCCACGCTGACTCGCCAACGGCGCTCATCTGGGCGTATTCGCTGCTGCTGGGCTTCGGAGTGGGGTCGTGGTTGCCCACGCTCTCCATACTCGCGAGCAGCCACTTCGGACTCGCGTTCTATGGCTCCATCTTCGGCGCTCTCAACCTGGCACAGAGCCTCGGTACCGCCACAGGGCCGTTCTTTGCCGGGCTGATGTACGATGCCACGGGCACCTATGACTGGACGTTCATCATCTTCGCCGCCATGTTCGCCGTCGGTATCCCGCTCATCCTGTTGGTGAAGCGGCCGAAGTCGCTGCACCGCGACTCGTGAGATGCTGGCACGTTCGGGGCGACGATCGAGACTTGATATCCTCGCACTCCTCGCTCTTCACTCCATCACTCAGCACTTCTGGTAGGTGGGCCGACCCGTGGTGTGTGATTCCTGAACCACACGCGTGGCTCCCGGAAC
>JAUVYD010000084.1 GCA_030603265.1 Dehalococcoidia bacterium | reverse complement strand
GCCATTGACCGGTCGGGATTGTCAGGTTGCAGCCCGTGCAGCGTCCGAGTTCCACCTTGACGCCGGCCGCGCCCTTTGCCCGTGAGAGCTGGTCGTAGAGGCCCGTAGCATCGGGCCCTATCTCGCTGCGGATCAGGTTGCGCAACTGCGTGAGCCGTTCTATCTCCAGTTCGGCGTCGTCCTTCTGCACTCTCAGGCTCTTTCGCTCGCGCTCCCATGCGGCCGTGAGTTCCTCTACCTGCTTCTGCAGAGAGCCAACGCCGGCCTCGGACGACTCGAAGACTCCCATCGCGTCAAGAAGAACCTCCTCCCTAACCTTGAGGTGTCTCTTGAGCCCCTGCACGTCCTGCTCCAGGTTCATCAGCTCTTTGGGGTTCTGGACACTCCCGCCGTACAGCTTGCCGTTGACAGCCAGTATCTTGGCGGTGAGGTCGTCAACTTCCCAGTCGAGCTGCCGCTGCTGCTTGCGGGCCTGCTCCAGGCCGTCTTGCTGTGTGGCAAGTTCCGCTGCGGCGAGCGAGAGCTCATCGTTATGCTCCAGTCGCGCAACAGCGTCCTTGACGAAGCGGTGCTTACCCCGGAGGAGCGAGTCTGTCTCCTGAAGCTGGTAGAGACGCGATGCAACGCTCATGAGTGCGGCAATTGTAGGAGGGCCATTTCAGGTTGTCAAAGGCAGGGAAAAGCAGCGGTCCGGGAGCAACGCGGCTATCCGGCGCGCGTCTCACAGGAAAGGACGATGACCTGTGGGTCCAGCGGGAGGTTCGTGGGGCTTACCGAGAGCTTCGCCCTTGACTCCGCTTGCTGCACGCCCATGGCCGTGAGGAACGTTTCGACCGGCTCCAGTTCGCTTCGTGCATTGTCTGTGCGGTAGTGCATGGGGAGTATGTAGCGAGCCTGGACCGAACGGGCCAGAGATCGTGCTTCGGACACGCTGAGTGTCGTCACGCCGCCTGCCGGCACGAACAGCACGTCAACCTTGCCGACGTCTCTGAGTGTGTGGCCGGCCAACGGGTGTCCAAGGTCGCCGAGGTGGCAGAGCGTGAGCCCTTCCATCTCTATGACATAGACGGTGTTCTTGCCGCGCTCTGCGCCGTCCTCGTCGTCGTGAAATGTGCCGATACCCGTGATGAACGCGCCGCCTATCTCATATTCACCCGACCCCTGGAAGAGGTGCGGTGCGCCGGGAATCTCGGCAGTGAAGGAGTGGCCCCGGTGGGCGTGGCTCACCAGTACGGCCTGAGGAGTGCCCCATCTGGACACGCATCCGTACTCGGGAGGGCACGGGTCAATGACCAGAGTGACACCTTTCCCTTTGAGGGTGAAGCAGGAGTGTCCGGACCAGGTAATTTCCATGACTGAGGCAGACGAATCATACCCAGTTCGGGGGCTGCTTGTCCACCGGTGGCACGAGGGGAAGCGCGCAGAGAGAGATTGACAGTTGACGGCCGCGTCGTTAACCTTGCCGTTGGAGTAGGTTAACGATGCGATATTCGGTTCTGGCGGCTCTAAGGACGCATGGCAGCGATGTCTCGGGGGGAACCATTGGCAAGCAACTCGGTATCTCCCGTGTAGCTGTCTGGAAGCAGGTCCAGGAGCTCAGGAAGCAGGGGTACGAGATAGCCGCGTCTGCGAAAGGATACAGACTCGAGTCGGCACCCGATGCCCTGCTCCCGGGAGAGTTCCCCGGTTGGGAATCGCGTATCCACCATGTCGACACGATTGACTCCACCATGCTGTTGGCGCGCGCGCTGGCGCGCAGGGGTGCCGAGAACGGCACGCTGGTTATTGCGGAACGGCAGACGGCTGGAAGAGGCAGGCTTGACCGGTCATGGGTCTCTCCCGTCGGTGGAGTCTACATGACGCTGGTGACACGACCCGCGGTCGCGCCCGCATTGGCGCCGCGCATCAGTCTCATGGCGTCCGTCGCTGTGGCGGCGGCCATCGAGTCGCTGTACGGGCTCCCTGCGCAGGTGAAATGGCCGAACGATGTGCTTATCTCGGACCGAAAAGTCTGTGGCATCCTGGCAGAGATGGAGGCCGAGTGCGATGCTGTTCACTACGTGAATGTCGGCATCGGCTTGAACGCCAACGCGCTGGTGGGAGAGGTTCAGGCGGGCGCCGTTTCCCTCGCTGAGCTTCTCGGGGGTCCTGTGGACAGAAAAAGGCTCGTGAGAGCTGTTGTAGAGGGGATTCTTGCTCGACTCTCCCTGCTCGAGGACGCAGCCACGCTGGACGAGTGGCGCCGGCGCGCGGTCACATTAGGGCGCGAGGTCTCGATTGCCGGCGGGCGCGAGCCGGTGGTGGGCACGGCACTGGACATCGACGACACGGGGGCCCTCCTGGTTCGTCAAGCTGACGGGAGTGTTGTGGAGATAGTGGCAGGCGACTGTACGCATAGAGATTCCTGAATGACCCTACTACTGCTCGCATGCCTTGTCTTTCTCCTGCTCGTTGGTCTGTCCGCGAGGCGCCCGGGCGAATCCCGTGACGCGTTCTTCGTGGCCGGTCGGCGTGGGTCGGTTCGTGGCATCGCAGGCTCACTGCTTGCCACCGTAGTCGGCGGCTCGGCGACCATCGGAGTAGCTGGACTTGTGTACGAGCGAGGCCTCACGGGCATCTGGTGGAGCCTCGCAGGCTCCATAGGTCTGACTATCCTGGCCCTTGTACTGGTCCCGAGAATCAGGGTGTTCGATGCCTACACGCTGCCGGGCCTCCTGGAACGCCTATACGGCAGAGGCGTGTCCGTCGTAGCGGCGCTGCTCATCGTTGTGGCCTGGACGGGAGTCATGAGCGGCCAGATAGTCGCCGCCGCCCGCGTGCTCGCGGCTGTCGGTGCGGGCTCGCCCGCTCTGTGGATGGTCCTTTTCACAGGAGTGCTCGTCGTCTACGCTGTCGTGGGCGGCCAGCGTGCCATCATCCGCACCGATCAGGCCCAGGCGGTGATGATTGTCATGGGCCTTTCGCTCGGAGTTGCAGCCCTTCTCACCGGAGCCGGAGGTATCGACGTTCTCGCTGAAGGATTAGCTCCGGGCAGTCTCTCCTTCCCTGTGAGCCCGGCCTTTGGATGGGCCGACCTGGGAACCATGCTCGTACTGGTAGGCTCCGTGTACCTCGTCGGGCCGGACATCTACAGCAGGATATTCTCCTCGAAAGACGTCGCTACTGCCCGCAGGGCCGCGCTATGGGCGGCGGCGCTGAGTGTGCCGGTCGCGTGTCTCGTTGCGTTCATGGGGTTGGCTGCCAGAGCGCTTGCCCCCGGTATCGTAGCCGAGGAGGCCCTGCCGTGGCTCGTGGCTCACGCGCTGCCTTCCGGTGCGGCTGCGGTTCTCCTGGTCGGTCTGATTGCGGCACTCATGTCGTCCGCAGACAGCATCCTGCTCGGGCAGGGCATTGTCCTTGCTGATGATGTGCTTGCGCGCATGCGGCCGGTCGACGACAGGCGTGCAGTCCTGCTGGCGCGCGTATGCACGGCCGCGCTTGGCCTGTTGGCGCTGTTCCTTGCGCTGTCTTTCAGAGGCGTCATTGCGTCGCTGATGTTCGCGTACTCGGTGTTTGCAGGTGGCATCGTCGGGCCGGTTCTGCTTGGCCTGCTCGGGGGGCGGTTCCGTCCTCGTGGCTCTGCCGCTCTTGTGGGCATGTGTGTCGGGGGAATGGCAGGGCTCTGTGGTTCGCTTCCCGGCCTCGATATCGCGTTCAAGGCGCAGATGCCGCTCATCGGCCTCGGTCTCAGCATCGTGATCCCGCTGCTGCTCACGGTCCTCAGGGGAGGAGTGAACGGCGGCACAGCCCCATGATACAATGTGACTCACCAGCCCGCGCCTGCCGGGAGGGCGTGCAACTGGCACGATGTCATGGATTTCGATGACTTCCGATCCGAAGCCCCTCCGGCCCTTCTTCTAGTCGTGTCCGGCTCATCCGGCGCGGGAAAAGACGCCATCATCGACCGCATGAAAAAGCTCCACTATCCGTTCTCGTACGTCGTTACGGCAACTACCAGGGCACAGCGAGCCAACGAGATCGACGGTGTGCACTATCATTTCGTCACTGTCGAGAGCTTCCAGCAGATGATTGAGAGAGGCGAATTGCTGGAGTGGGCCAGTGTTTATGACAACTTCTACGGCGTGCCACGTCGCTCCGTAAGTGAGGCGATGAAGAAGGGGAGCGACGTCCTGGTCAAGGTGGATGTCCAGGGGGCCGCCACGATTCGCCGGGCCGTCCCGGGCGCCGTGCTTGTCTTCATCAGGCCCCCCTCGTTACGGGAACTCGAGCATAGACTGCGGAATCGTCGTAGTGAGACGGCGAAGGAACTCGCCGTGCGCCTCGGCAAGGCAGCCGGGGAATACGATCAATTGCCGCTGTTTGACTACGTTCTGACCAGCCAGCAGGGCGGAATCGATGAGGCCGTGCGACAGATCCAGGCGATTGTCGTTGCGGAGAAGTGCAGGGTCGATCCCCGGCGAGTCGAACTCTGAATTACGCAGGGTTCCGGCTCCGAATCCTGCCATTGTGGCCCGGGCGGGCTGAGTGACTCCCTACTTGAGAGCGTGTATCAGATCCTCGATCTCGATGGCTGCCATGGTGAGAGTCTGTAACGTGCCCCGTGCGCCGAGCGCGAACGCTATCCGCGAGATGTCTTCGTTGCTCGGCGCCTCCAGCACGTTGATGAAGTCGTAGGCGCCGAGCAGTGCGTATTGCGCCAGAACCTTTGCGCCCATTGCCTCGACCTCCTTGTTCACTTCGCGGAGCCTCTCGGGGTTGTCCTTCAGTGTCTTCCTTCCCTCGTCAGTGAGGGTCGTGAGCATTATGAATTTGGCCATTCTTCACCTCCACACCAACACTGTTTTGCAGTAGCCCACCCGAGCCTTCATCGAGGAGCAGTCACGCCTCTCAACAGGTGCCGCAAGTGGGAATGCGTCAATCGTAGTGACGCCCCCTGAATTCCTCCAGCAGAGACGCCTCTCTGCCTCGCATCCGTGCTGCGTCGTCAGGTTCTTCGTGGTCGTATTCGAGCAGGTGCAGAAGGCCATGAATGACGAGGAGTGTCAACTCCCGCTTCACACTGTGCCCCGCCTCCAGCGCCTGTTCGACTGCCTGAGGGTAGGATATTACGATGTCGCCCAGGTAGCGCACGCCGTTCTGGGGCAGCACGAACTCCTGTGCGGCGCCAGCCGGCGGCTGCGTGTAGAAAGCTATGACGTCCGTGGGCGCGTCAACATTGCGGTAGGTGCGGTTCAACTCGTGTATGCTTGCGTCGTCCGTGACAATCACGCTGACTTCGTAGGGCAGGCTTACATCCTCCGCCGCAAGCGTGTGGCGTGCAACCGCCTCGAACCAGGAGCCTTCCGGCTCGCTTCCAGTCCGGCTGTCAATTTGAACGTAGATATCCTCTTCCATGTGAAAACACGCTCCTTCTGGCATCATAGCAGTACACCGACATCGTTTCCAGAGACTGTCCTGCGCTACAATAGCCGCGATGTCTGTTACTCCCATCAGGCGGCAGTACCTGCGCCTCAAGCAGAAGTACCCGGAAGCTGTTGTCTTCTTTCGCCTCGGCGATTTCTATGAGACATTCGACGAAGATGCACGCATAGCCTCCCGTGAACTGGATATCGTCCTCACCGCACGGGAGATGGGCAAGGGGAACAAGGTCCCGATGGCGGGAATCCCCTACCATGCGCTTGACAACTACCTTGGACGACTCATCAGCCGTGGATACAAGGTGGCTGTCTGTGAGCAACTCACTCCGGCCGGAAACGGCCTGGTTGAGCGCGATGTCGTTCGTGTCGTCACTCCGGGCACGGTTGTTGAGCCGTCCCTGCTCCAGGCCAAGTCAAACAACTTCCTTGTGAGCGTGTGTGTCGAGCGTGATCGAGCGGGCCTTGCATATGCAGACATCAGTACGGGCGAGTGTGCCGTGACAGAGCTACCGGTAGCCGAACTCGACTGTGAACTCGGGCGACTCAAGCCTGCGGAGCTTCTCGCGCCTCAGAGCTGGGAATGGGTGAACGCGGCCGCATGGCCGGTCACAAGGCTGGATGACTACTGGTACGAGCACGATGTCTCTCTCAGGCTGCTGCTCGAGCATCTCAAGGTTACGACACTGGAAGGCTTCGGGTGCTCGCGGTTGCCCCGTGCGATGCAGGCGGCCGGGGCGCTGGTTCACTATCTCGGTGAGACGCAGAAGGAATCGCTCCCGCAGATGACCGCGTTGTCCACGTACTCGACGGGGTCTTTCATGACTCTGGACGGGCAGACGATACGCAACCTGGAGTTGTTTGAAGGCGGTCGCTGGGGAACGGCGGATCTCTCTCTCCTGTCAATACTGGACGAGACGAAGACGCCGATGGGTGGCCGACTGCTGCGCGTCAGGCTCGGGCACCCGCTCCTGGACCTCGCTGCCTTGAATGAACGCCAAGAGCTGGTGGAATGGTTCTTCGATAATGCGCTCGTCAGGCAGGAGACACGCCAGGCGCTGGCGCGGATTGCGGACCTCGAGCGGCTGGAGAACCGCGTTGTGTCCGGGCGAACGACCCCGAGGGAACTGGCGGCGCTGCGTGCGGGGCTGGGAGCTATTCCCGGGCTCCGTGACGCCATCGGCCCCGGCCCCGCGGAGTTGCTCGCAGGGCTTAGACCGATTCCCGATGTCGTGATCCTCCTCGCGGAGGCGCTGGCTGAGGAACCCGGCACGCTGGAGCGAGGGGATGTCATTCGTGAGGGCTTCTCGGAGGAGCTCGACGCCCTGCGAGGGAAGTCGAAGGACGCCCGGAGGTATCTCGCTGAGCTCGAACAACGTGAGCGCGAGCGGACCGGC
>JAUVYD010000206.1 GCA_030603265.1 Dehalococcoidia bacterium | reverse complement strand
GCCGGATGCCCCTCACGAGCTCGTGCCCAATGAGTTCTCCCAGCACCCAACTACCATCTACGGTGTGAGCAAGGTCTGCAGCGAACGCCTTGGCGAGTACTATGTCCGACGTTACGGCATGGATTTTCGGGCCGTACGTTTCCCGGTCCTCTTCGGCCCCGGCCGCGCGGCAGCCTCCGGCTTCACTGCCTACACATCGGTCGCTGTTGAGGAATCAGCCAACGGGCACCCCTATGCGTTCAAGGTGGAGCCACCCACAGCAACGGGCATCCTCTACGTTCGGGACGCGGCACGGAGCCTTCTCGACCTCGCGAATGCAGCCGACTCGCGCCTCACCCGGTGGGCATACAATGTCCACGGGTTCGTTGTCACGGCGCAGGAACTGCGTGACGCAGTGCTGCGACGGATTCCCGACGCGGAACTGTCTTTCGAGCCGGATGAGGGAGTGACCGCCTTCGTTAACTCGATACCACGGCAGCTCGACGATAGCATGGCTCGTGCCGACTGGGACTGGCAGCCGGAGTACACTCTCGACAAGGCGATAGCGGACTTCGTTGCCACCGTGCGTGGTGAATGACTCCGGTGGCTTCATCCGGTGCTTTCGCCGATTGCCGTGCCTCCTGCTACCATAGGGCTCTGCACTTCCACATCGACATGAAGGAGAACTAAGTCATGCTTGTTCGCGATGTTGAACAGATTCCGCCCACTCCGTACGGACAGAGCGCCCAGAAACGCATCGTCTTCGGAGAATCAGAGGGTGCCCCCACGTTCGTGATGCGCGTCTTTGACGTCATGAAAGGCGGCGCAAGCTCACACCACTCACACGATTTTGAGCACGAGGTGCTGATACTCAGGGGGGAGGGTGTACTGAAGGGCGACGACGGTGACAAGCCGTTCAAGGAAGGGACGGCGCTGTTCATCGCGCCGAACGAACGACATCAGCTCGTGAACACAGGCGAAGATACGCTCCGCTTCGTCTGCATGGTGCCCCTGAGCGGCGAAGTCACTCCCTGACCTGCGAGGTCCGGACGGCGTGCAGCGGGGCAACCACCGACAGGCCTGCGCTATCGGGGCCGGAGTCAGCGGAGACACCGGCCACCGAACCCGTGGCCGACAACAACGGGCATCCTACCCACCACACATCTCCGGAGCATCATGTCCTGTCTGCGGCACACATGCGCTCCTGCCCCATACTCGCTGTCCCCCCGGCATGCTATGCTCATGGGAAACAGCGTCGGCCCCGGGAGGTGACACCGTGGCCGGCCGCCGAGAGTGCTCCCTCTTATGGCAGTCGAACGGTGTTTCCTTGGTTGGGATGAGCCGGTAGTCACGAAGGTCCGCAGCTTTCTCCTTGGCGACGACGCGCCGGACCCTGATGCGCTAGCCGGCATCTTTCTCGTCGTACCTACGCAGCAGTCCGGGCGACGTCTAAGGCGGTCGTTGACTGCCCATGGGGCACGCCACGGAGTACACCTCGGGTACCTCCATCCACACCTGCCCATTGACCTTGTCCGCACTCCAACGAACGACGTACTGGTTGCGTCGTCTCTCGAGTGCGCGGCCCTCTGGGCGCACCTCCTGCTAAGAGCCGACTACTCCCGACTGACGTCGCTGTTCCCCACCCGGGACGGCGACCACAGTTTCACGTGGTCGCTGAGCACCGGCAGGCTCGTCCAGGACCTGAGATACCAGTTGGCGGCTACGGGCATCACCATAGCGCGGGTCGCCACGGACTTTCACTCGGTGCTTGAGGAGCCGGAGCGATGGGACGAACTCGCGTGGCTGGAGGAGCAGTACCTCGAACTGGTTCACGGTATGTCCCGTGTCGACCCGGGCGAGCTCCGAATCGAGAACTCACTTCAGCCACAGGTGCCGGACGGTACCACTCGCATTGTCCTTGCGTGCGCGCCGGACCCGGAGCCGATTGCTCTGCACGCGCTGGAGCTTCTCGCCCGGGACCTCACGGTGCAAGTGCTCGTGCACGCGCCCGGGTCTTTCGCCGACAGGTTTGACGAGTGGGGACGGCCTCTTCACCTGACATGGCGGGAAGCAGTCATCGACATCCCCGACGTCGAAAGGAATCTGAGGCTCGCTGGCACTCCCGCTGAGCAGAGTCGCCTCGCTGTCTCAATCGTCGCCGAGGAGACCTTCGGGCCGCAGGACGTCGGCCTCGGTGTGCCAGACAGTGGTGTGCTCCCGTTTCTTTCGGCCGACCTGCAGGCCGGCGGCCTTACCGCATTTGACCCGAACGGCAGCCCTCTCTCATCACACCCCCTCTTCCTGTTGCTCGAGCGATACAGGGCACTCGTCGATGAAGGGAGCTACGCAGCGGTGGCGTCATTCCTGCGCCATCCCGACGTACTGCACCATCTGCAGGCAAAATGCGGGCTCCTCCCGCGTCGTCTCCTGACCGAACTGGATGAATTCCAGAATCTGCGCTTGCCCGCAACGCTTGCTGACATGTCAGCCTTCCTCTCACGAGATGAGGCTCGCCACCCGACCCGCGACGACCCGTTCGCCAACCTCACGCAAGCTCTCGAGTGCGTTGCTGCGGAGGTGCTTCCGCGCGCAGGAGGGACGACTGTGTCCGCGTTGAGGGGCTTTCTGCAGAGCATCTACGCCGAGCGCAAGCTCTCAGCAGAAGACCCTGCCGACGCCGAATTTGCATCAGTCGCCCGCCAGGTTGTCGACCTTTTGTCGGACTGCGACGAAAGCTGTATCTCCGCGCTCGACGTCGCCCCGGCGGACATCCGGTCTCTGCTTATCGAGCACCTGAGGTCCGCAAGGTACGAAGCCGACCGGCAGGGCGCAAGCATCGACCTTGAAGGATGGCTAGAACTCCACTGGAACGACGCACCGTTCCTCGTTGTTACCGGCATGAACGAGGGAAGAGTCCCGGAAAACATCGCGGCTGACCCGTTCCTGCCCGACTCCCTCAGACGGCAACTCGGACTGCGGCATGATGCCGACCGCCTCGCACGGGACACGTACCTGATGCAGGCGCTCATAGAGTCACGCAGGACCGGCGGTCGTGCATGCTTCATCGTCGGTAAGACAGGTTCGGGTGGCGACCCGATCAAGCCTTCACGCATGCTGTTCAATTGCAGTGACCGCGAGTTGCCTGCGAGGGCACTCGCGCTCTTCGGAACTCCGGAGAGCCGCACAGTCAACTATCCGGCCACCACGAGCTTTCTGCTCCAGCCCTCCCCACCAACAGACCTGCCCACCTCGCGTCACGATATCGAATCCCTGTCGGTCACCGCGTTCAAGGACTATCTCG
>JAUVYD010000202.1 GCA_030603265.1 Dehalococcoidia bacterium | reverse complement strand
CTCGTTCTGCTTCATTGCGGCGTCGGGGCAGAGGAGCCAGCACATGCCGCACTTGATGCACTTGCTGTGGTCCACCACCGGCCTGTCAGTCCGCCAGTCGCCTGTCCTGTAGTTTTTCGCGCCCCCGGCATATTGCAGGATGTTGCCCGCGCGCATCTCCTGCCATGTTGGGAAGTCGGGTGGCCTCGTCTGATTCTTTGCCATCTGCTAGTCCTCCATGTCGAGCTCGTTGTACGCACGAGTCATCGCCTCAATGTTGCCACCGGCACGAGCGCCGAACCTCTCCCTGAGCCGTTCTTCAAGCGACTCCATCTTGACCGCTGCGGTCACACGATTGAGGGCTCCCATCATCGCTGTGTTGGCGATCGGCAGTTTGATGGTCTCCCGCGCGATCTTAATCCCGTCCACCGCTGCCACCGGCCACTTGAAGCCGTATTTCTCCTTCAACTCCTTCGCGCTCCTGGATGAGTTGATAATGATTTTGCCGGAATCCTTGAGGCCGACGGTCACATCAATCTGGTCCAGCAGCTTGGGGTCGATTACCACGAGGATGTCCGGCTTGGTGATGTCCGTTCTGATTCGTATGAACTCGTCGCTGATTCTCAGGTACGCGATGACGGGCGCGCCGCGTCGCTCCGGGCCGAAACTGGGAAACGACTGGGCGAATTTTCCCTCATCGATAACCGCAGAGGCGAAAAGCTCTGCAGACGTAACAGAACCCATACCTCCCCGTCCATGCCACCTCACCTCAAGCATTTCAGGCATAGCGCGATACCTCCTTCAGTTGCTTCTGGAATGACGTGCGAACACGTATGAATGATTGGGAGTATGCGAAAACGCTTGGAAGGATGCTACTTGACATCGTGTGTTGAAGAGACATCCTGACGGCAATTCTACCACAAGCATGGCCGCTGACCTAGTGTGAGCTACCCCGCAGGGAAGCTCGTGGCCTTCTCCTTAAGCCTGGCGTATCCCTCGGTGACCCGCTCCTGAATCTCTGAAATCTCGCCCGGCGACAGGTGCCGGAATCGCCCCTGTGGCTTCAGGTACTGCTCAACAGGCTTGAGCTTGGGCGGGTCTACGTTGAGCCGATACCGCCCGTTCTCTACTTCGTAAAGAGGGAAGACGCCGGTCTCGACGGCGAGTTTGCCGATCTCGATTGTCTGGTTCGAAGGCGTCCGCCATCCTGTCGGGCACGGTACGAATACGTGCACATACGCCGGCCCCTTGATTTCGACCGCCTTCTTGATTTTGTTCATCAGGTCGAAGGGATAGCTCGGACATGCCGTGGCGGCATACGGTATCTCGTGGGCGACACATATCTCGACCATGTTCTTCTTCTGCGTCTGCTGCCCCATGCTGAGCTTGCCGGCCGGGGCTGTTGTTGTTGAGGCGCCATAGGGCGTCGCCGACGAACGCTGGATGCCGGTGTTCATGTATGCCTCGTTGTCCCAGCAGACGTAGAGGAAGTCATGTCCCCTCTCAAGGGCGCCGGACAGCGCCTGCAGACCGATGTCGCTCGTGCCGCCGTCGCCGGCCATTGCCACAAACTTTATGTCGCGTTGCGGCGCCTTGCCCTTCCGCATCATTGCTTTCAGGCCCGCTTCCATCCCTGAGACCTCCGCGGCCGCATTCTCGAACAGCGTGTGCAACCATGGAAGGCGCCACGATGTCACGGGAAGCGGTGACGTACAGACTTCGTCACATCCGGTCGCCATTCCAATTATCGTGTTCTCTCCGAGAGCCTTGCAGACAAGCCTGATGGCGAGGGCTTCGCCACAGCCGGTACAGAACGTATGTCCGGGGGCAAGGTATTCCTTGGCATCGATGTTGTGCTTGCCGACCTTCACGAATTCGGGTGCCATTCCTACCCCCTTACTCCTGTTCCTCTTTCAAGGCCGCGAACAAGGACGGGTTCGTAGAGATACTCCGAGCCTTTCTCGGCGATCTCCTTGCCCCGGTCAATCATGTACGCGAACGTCTCAGCATCGATCTCACGTCCGCCTATGCCGCCTATGAATCCGACCACTTTTGGCCTCTTGTCCATATCGAAGAGCGCGGCCCGCAGTTCCGAACACACCGGGCCACCGGGCCCTCCGAACGAGAAGCAGCGGTCGAGGACGACCAGTGTATCCACTCCCTTGACAGCTTCGCGGAAATCCGCGAACGGGAATGGCCGCCAGAGTCGGAGATTGAGGTGTCCCACGGCCTCCCCCTTCTCCCTCTTGCTGTCCACCACCATCTTGGCCGTTTCTCCGAGGCTCCCCATCGTGACAAGGAGCGTCTTCGCGCCGTCAGCCTTGTAGGTCTCAACAGCTTTGTACTCCCGTCCGAAGATGTCGGCGAACTCCTTCCAGCCTTTGTCCAGGACCGCGCGTGAACCGCGCAGCGCGACTTCCTGTGCGAATTTCACTTCCGTGTAGATATCAGGCAGGCCGAAACCTCCGTGCGAAGTAGGCGCCTCGGGTTTGAGCGCCAGCCTGTATTCATACTTGGGCAGGAACCTGTCTGCGTCGGCCTGGTCAGGAAGCAGGAGTGGCTCGGTGACATGTGAGAGAGTGAAGCCATCCAGGTTGACCATGACCGGGAACATCACGGACGGGTCCTCCCCGACGCGGAACGCCCAGAGCGTCATGTCGAACGACTCCTGATTGTTCTGGCAGAAGACCTGTATCCACCCGGTGTCGCGGCACGACATCACGTCAGAATGGTCACACCAGATGCTTATTGGTGCAGAGAGAGCTCTGTTGCACACTGCCATAACGATTGGATAGCGGTGTGAGGCCGCAATGTAGACCGGCTCGTGCATGAGCTCCAGTCCCTGTCCGGCTGTGGTGGTGAATGCGCGGGCGCCGACTGCCGCCGCGCCGAGCGCCGTGCTCATAGCTGAGTGCTCGGACTCGACAGGTATGTATGCAGCGTCGAGTTCGCCATCCGCGACCATCTCCGCGAGTCTCTCGGGGATATGCGTCTGAGGAGTGATGGGATACGCCGCGACGACGTCCACATCCGCCATCTTGACGGCCTCGGCGACCGCGTGTGAAGCCTCAAGGACCACTCGTTTGCTCATTGCTCGACTTCCTCCACCATGGTGATGGCCTTCTTGGGGCATATGACTGCGCAGATACCGCAGCCCTTGCAGTGGTACAGGTCGATCTCGAAGTATCCATCATCCAACGGAATGATTGCGGCATCGGGACAGTGCAGCCAGCAGAGGCCGCACTTGATGCACTTGTCCTTGTCGAGAACCGGTTGCTCGGTCCTCCAGTCGCCTGTACGGCGGACGGACGCGCTGCCCGGAACCGTGACAACCGCCCCCATTTCAACATCCTG
>JAUVYD010000233.1 GCA_030603265.1 Dehalococcoidia bacterium | reverse complement strand
CGTCTCCGGTCTTGCCGGGGCCTGCCGCGAGAATGGCGTCGCGCTCATAGGCGGCGAGACAGCGGAGATGCCCGGCTTCTACACGAAAGGACTGTACGACCTCGTGGGGTTCCTCGTCGGGGTAGTGGAGCGCCGCAACGTGATTGACGGCCGCTCTATCGAGGTCGGCGACGTGCTTCTCGGTCTTCCATCCTCGGGCCTTCACACGAACGGCTACTCGCTCGCCCGCTCGGTATTCGACATCGACCGGGATCCCCACCAGCTCGACAGGCATTTCCCGGAGCTGGGGCGGACACTGGGGGAGGAGCTCCTGGAGCCGCATCGCCCGTATCACAAACTCATAGGGCCCTCGCTTGGCAACATCAAGGGTCTGGCACACATCACCGGAGGAGGCTTCGTGGGCAACGTGCCGCGAGTCCTGCCCGCCGGGTTGGCAGCCCACATCACCCGTGGCTCGTGGCAGGTTCCCCCCATATTCCAGCTCATACAGAGTGTGGGAGGGGTTGACGCCGACGAGATGTACCGCGTGTTCAACATGGGCACAGGCATGGTCATCATCGCGTCCCGGGAGCAGGCAGCGCAACTGGCACAGGATATCCCGAATGCGTACACTATTGGCAGTATCGTTCGTCACAAAAGCGGCGAGCGAGTAATCCTGGACTGAGGGAGGAAGGATGCGGGCCATTCTCAGCGTTTCAAACAAGACAGGAGTGACCGATTTCGCACGGGGCCTCCGCGAGATTGATGTCGCACTGTACAGTACGGGCGGCACGAAGAAAGCGATTGCTGAGGCAGGGGTGGAGGTGTCGAGTATCTCGGAGCTCACCGGCTTCCCGGAGATACTTGATGGCCGAGTCAAGACGCTCCACCCGGCGGTGCACGGAGGCATACTCGCCCGCCGCGACGTACCAGACCACATGGCTGCCCTGGAGAAGACCGGCATCGCAACAATCGACCTGGTGGTCGTCAATCTCTATCCGTTCCTCGAGACAGTTACGCGCAGCGGCGTCACGTTGGAAGAAGCCATCGAGAACATAGACATCGGCGGCCCCACGATGATTCGTTCCGCCGCAAAGAACTGTGACTCCGTCATCATTGTCGTGGACCCCGAGGACTATGGTTGGGTTCTTCAGCAACTGAAAGATGGACAACTGGGCGCCGAGAGCCGCAGAAAGCTTGCCCAGAAGGCATTCCAACACACTGCGTCCTACGACACCGCCATCGCGCAATACCTCTCCGAAGAGACGTTCCCGGAGCACATGAGCATCGCTCTCGAGAAGGCATACGGTCTGCGCTACGGAGAGAATCCGCGGCAGCAAGCCTGCTTCTACACTGCTGTGGACGTGAAGGCGCGGGACAAGGGTCTCGGAGCGCTGGTCCCTCTTAGCGGCCCGGAGGTGTCTTTCAATAACCTGCTCGACTTCGACTCCGCCCTGGCCACCCTTGCGGCGTTCTCACAGCCGACCGTGGCCGTGTTGAAGCACACCAACCCTTGCGGACTGGCAAGCAGAGAGTCCCTGGCGGAAGCGTACCGCCTGGCCCTTTCGGGCGACCCTGTTGCGGCATTCGGAGGCGTGGTGGCAAGCAACAGACCAATAGACATGGAGACGGCAGAAGAGATAGACAAGATGCATTTCGATGCCGTAATCGCGCCGGATTTCTCGACCGAGGCCATGGCCCTGCTCTCCCAGAAGAAGAGCCTGCGGCTCGTCAAGGCGCCATTTCCCGAGGCGGAGGACGAGCAGCTGGAGTTCCGGCACGTACGAGGTGGTTTTCTCGTCCAGAGCCGTGACTTCGTGAGTGAGGAGGAGTTGACGCCGAAGTCAGTCTCGACGCGAGCGCCCAGCTCTGCCGAACTCGAAGACCTGCGCTTCGCGTGGAGAGCCGTCAAGGCAATCAAGTCCAACGCAATAGTACTCGCGAAGGACTCGGTGCTCGTCGGCATGGGGGCAGGCCAGCCGTCCCGTGTCGAGGCGGTAGCCATCGCTCTAAGGAGGGCAGGGGACCAGGCCGCCGGTGCGGTTCTCGCAAGCGACGCCTTCTTCCCGTTCGCAGATGGCCCCGAACTGGCCCTCAAGGCAGGGGTCACCGCGATCATCGAGCCGGGCGGCTCCGTCAGAGACAACGAGGTCGTGGAGACTGTCGACAGTCACGGCGCCACAATGGTCTTCACCGGCACGAGGCACTTCAGACACTGATTCCTGGAACGTCCAACGGAGGCGCAGCGCAGACACATGGCAAGAGCCGTACTTGCAGTCGACTTGCTCAGGGGATTCCTCGAGGAAGGACATCCTCTGTTCTGCGGTGCCCGTGCGCGCAGAATCATCCCTCACATCCAGGATATGTTCAAAGCTGAGCTTGAGCGCGGTTCGCATATCATCTGTGCCTGTGACAGACACACACCCGATGACCCCGAGTTCAAGCAGTTCCCTCCCCACTGCATTGATGGAACTGAAGAGGCCGAAATAGTGCCGGAACTCGCGGATTACCCTGAGACAACGATAGCAAAGCAGCATTTCAGCGCGTTCTCCGGCACCAATCTGGACCAGCTGTTGCAGCAGCTGCACGTAGACACACTGGTTGTGTGTGGCGTGTGCACGGATATATGCGTGCTGCACACAGTAGCGGACGCCCGGGACCGAGGCTACGCAGTGGAGGTCCCAGGCAACTGCGTCGCGTCTTTCGATGAGAAGAACCATGCTTTCGCACTGGGGCATATGGAGAATGTCCTTGGAGCCAGTATCACCTCTGAAAGCGTTCGGCCGCCAACGCCGGAGTGGGACATCCCTGA
>JAUVYD010000126.1 GCA_030603265.1 Dehalococcoidia bacterium | reverse complement strand
TCGTATTCATGGGAACAATGATGGAGAAGTCGGGAGTGGCCGAAGGGTTGTATGACGCCCTGTACCTCTGGTTCGGGGGACTACGCGGCGGGTTGGCCATTACCACCGTACTCATCGGAACGCTGATGGCAGCCTGTGTCGGCGTGATTGCTGCATCGACAACAATGCTGGCTCTCATCGGTCTCCCGGCGATGATGAAGAGGGGCTATGACAAGTCCCTCGCGACGGGAGTCGTATGTGCCGGAGGCACGCTCGGCATCCTCATTCCTCCAAGTATCATGCTTGTCGTCTACGGACCAATGGCAAACCTGAGCGTCGGGAAGCTCTTTTTCGGCGCCTTCATACCGGGTTTCCTGTTGGCAGGGCTCTATTGCGTCTTTGTCATCGTGTATTGCATCATTCGGCCCAATGCCGGCCCGCCCGTCAGCGTCGAGGAGCGTCGGGTGCCGCTCGGCAAGAAGACAGCGATGTTGCTGAAGTCGCTAGTCCCTCCATTGGCGATTATCCTTGCGGTCCTCGGGAGTATCTTCTTCGGCATCGCGGCCCCTACTGAGGCTGCGGGCGTCGGCGCGCTGGCCTCTATCCTTCTCGCCCTCGCATACCGGAAGCTTACTGTCCGCGCGCTGATGGACACTGCCTTCGAGACCATCAAGCTCAGCGGCATGATCCTTCTGATTGCCTCGCTCGCGTCAGCTTTTGTGGGCGTGTTCATTCGCGCGCATTGCGGCGCGGTGATTGAGGAATTTCTCCTGGCGGCGCCGGGTGGTGTGTGGGGCTCATTTGCACTGGTGATGTTCCTCTGCTTCATCCTGGGCATGTTCATCGATTGGATCGGTATCGTGTTCATAATGGTGCCGATCATCACACCGATCGCGGTGGCCGCGGGCTTCGATCCGCTATGGTTCGGAATGATGATCTGCATTAACCTGCAGATGTCGTTCCTCACACCTCCCTTCGCCTACGCGATCTTCTTCGTGAAGGCGGCGGCCCCTCCTGAACTCGGCATCGAGACACATCACATCATCAAAGGTGTCATTCCGTTCATCACCATGATTGTGATAGGACTGGCCCTTTGCATCGCGTTTCCGCAGATCATCACCTGGCTACCCAATCAGATGATCTAGTCGACCGACGGTTCCCGCACCAGGTGACGGGGGCAACCTTTCATGGTTGCCCCCGTCTTTGGGTTTCCCTCGCATGGACCGGCCTCCAACACTCGAGATGGGCGCCGACGTCTCTTTGCAGGGCCACATGCAGCACCCTTCCGGCCGTCGATGAGGGGGTATTCGCATACGAAGCTTCGCACTCAGCTATGGAAATCTCTCCGCCAGCTATTGACATCTGCAAACCTGCCTTCCTATACTGGAGATGTCTTGCGGCTTGCCATGCGTGCTTGAATCAGTTAGCTGTCAGCGAGAGGGCATCACTCGACGGAGAATACGGTCACAAGTCGTTACCGTCGTTTAGCATAGATAGTTATAAGGGAGGTGAGAAGATGTCCAAGCGTTTACTGTTGGTCCTGGCGGCGCTGGTGATGGTGCTCGGTGTTGGCGCCATCGGTTGTGCTGCCGAGGAAGCGGCTGCTCCAGCCGCAGAAGAGGAGGAAGCAGCCCCTGCGGAGGAAGAAGAGGCCCCGGCGGCTCCCGCGGCGGAGGTTATCAACTGGGTCGGCCAGGCCGCCCTTCCTTCAGGCATGCCGGTTCACGAAAGCCTGGTGATACTCAGCGAGAGGATCACAGAGGCGAGCCAGGGACGGTTGGTCTGGGATGCGAAACCGGCCGGCGCGGTGTGTCCTGCCACCGAGGAATACAAGGCGGTGAGCAGTGGCGTGCTTGACTTCTGCGCCGGCGGCGGGTCGTACATGGCCGGCGATATCAGATTCGGAACTCTGATATCACAGAGGTGCGGCGGGATGCCGCCGCTACCGCACATGGTCTGGCATCGTGCCGTTGGCGCTGAGTTGGCCAACAAGTGGTATCCCAAGTACGGGTTCAACATCGTTGACATCGCGGGCGCCGGCTGTCACGGCCTGCCTGAGGGCTGGATTCACTGCGATAAGGAATTGAAGGGTCCGGAGGACCTCGAGGGCCTCAAGATGCGTGCATCCGGCGATGGTGGTGTGGTGCTCAACCGGATGGGAGTGGGTGCCGTATATATGCCTCTGGGTGAGGTCTTCGAGGCGATGCATCGTGGCCTTATCGACGCGTACGAGTGCTCGAACCCGGCGTTCGACTGGAGCATGGGCTTGCAGGAAGTCGGTAAGTACTACTACCTCTCGCCGACACGCGCTCCAACCGAGGTCTACCAGTTGCTCATCAACAAAGACAACTGGAATGAACTCCCCGATGACTTGAAGGTTATCGTGGAAGACTGCGGGCGCGCTGAAGCCGTCAGCTACTTCACCCGCCTGAACAGTGCCAATGCGAAGGCCATCCAGGACTTCAAGGACTTCGGAGTCACCGTCGAGCTGCTACCCGCTTCAATCGACGAGGCGTTCCTGAAGATAGCGGCCGAGTACATGGATGAGCTTGCCGCCGAGGATGAAGCCATGGCCGAGATGCTGGCATCGCACACGGCCTTCTGGGAAACCTGGAAGTCCCTGTACGGGGGCTGACGACCGGTGTGCCGGGTGTACCCCTGATACGGAATGTGTCCCCCTTCCGGGCCTGCGCCCGGAAGGGGGCCTAACATTGGAAGGGATCTGATCGAATGAGAAAAGCAATCAAGTTAGTCGACTCCGTCAATGAGTGGGTCGGGGAGCAGTTGAAGTGGCTGGTTTTCGCGCTCATCGCTGTTGTCTGCGCCGAAGTGGTGATGAGGTACGTCTTCAACAGTCCCACGATCCAACTCCCTTGCATCATCACTTTCACCGGTTCCGCGTTGTACGCGTTTGCGTTCGGCTATGTCCATCTTCATAAAGGGCACGTCCGTGTGGACGTGTTCTACGCGAAGTTTTCTGCGCGCATGAAGGCCATCATGGACTGCATCCTCTGGTTCGTATTCTTCCTTCCCGGTATAGGCTTCTTGACCTACGCAGCCTGGAACTGGGTGATCTTCTCGTGGGAAACCAATGAGAAGTCTATGATGACGTTCTGGTACCCGATTCTTGGCCCGATCAGGACTCTTGTCTTCATCGGGATGCTCTTCTTCTTGCTGCAAGGCGTGGCGACGCTGGTCCGGGACCTCCACTTCGCCATAAGGAGCAAGCCCTATGATTGATCTGAGTCCTGGACTGGTCGCCATTCTGATGCTGGGTGGCATCCTTGTGGGAGTGCTTCTCGGCTATCCGCTTGCGCTGTCAATCGGTGGCATAGGAATCGTCATGTCCCTGCTCCTGTTCGGCCCGAACATCTCGTCCGAACTCTACTACGGGCGATTCTTCAGCACGCTGAACAACTACATCCTGCTTGCCGTGCCCCTGTTCGTGTTCATGGGAACGATGCTGGAGCACTCGGGGGTGGCTGAAGGGATGTATGACGCGCTCTACCTGTGGCTTGGTGGCTTGCGGGGTGGGCTTGCGGTAACCACGATTCTCATAGGAACGGTGGTCGCCGCGTGCGTCGGAATCATCGGCGCGTCGGTTACTATGCTGGCGCTCATAGCTCTACCCGCCATGATTAACCGTGGGTACGACAGGTCACTTGCGACGGGCGCTGTGTGTGGTGGTGGCTCCCTGGGTATTCTCATACCTCCGAGCATCATGCTCGTGGTGTATGGCCCCATGGCTGGACTGTCAGTCGGGAAACTCTTCTTCGCAGCTTTCCTGCCGGGTTTCCTTCTGTCCGCCATGTACTGTGTCTACGTCATTGTCCTGTGTCTGATTCGGCCCCAACTGGCGCCACCCGTGCCTATTGCGGACCGCCAGGTGCCATTTGGCGTGAAGATGGGAAAGCTGCTGAAGTCCATGGTTCCGCCGGTCGTGCTTATCCTCGCGGTGCTGGGAAGCATCTTCTTCGGCATAGCTTCTCCGACCGAGGCGGCAGGTGTCGGGGCCATGGCTACCATCTTGCTTGCCCTGGCCTATGGCAGGCTCAACCGGGCGGTTCTCGCAAGGACCGCCATGACCACGGTGCGGGTGGCAGGCATGGTCCTGCTTATCGGCGCGCTGGCATTCGCGTTTGTGGGCGTGTTCATGCGGGCAAATTGCGACAAGGTTGTGAGCGCCTTCGTGCTCGATGCAGTGGGGGGCAAGTGGGGTGTCTTCGCCGTCATCATGTTCATCTGCTTCGTCCTGGGTTTCTTCATCGACTGGCTGGGCATTATCTTCATCATGGTGCCCATCGTGACGCCAATCGCTGCGGAGGCAGGATTTGATCCTTTGTGGTTCGCAATGATGATTTGCGTCAACTTGCAGATGTCCTTCATGACGCCACCTTTTGCGTACGCGCTCTTCTATGTGAGAGGGGCTGCGGATCCCGCCCTTGGTATTACCACTGGGCACATTATCCGCGGTATGTTTCCCTACGTGTTCATTATTCTCGGTGGGATGGCTCTCTGTATTGCCTTTCCCCAGATTATCCTCTGGCTGCCGAGCCTGATGTAGCGGTTGAGCAGACGTACTCGTGACCAAGAAAGCTGGGCTCCCTTGAGGGAGCCCAGCTTCTGTTTGCGTGAGGCGTTGTGTCCCTCTGCTTCAACGAGTTGGCGGGACTAGCGCTGTTCCTGGCGCAGCACAGCCTCCAGTTTCTCAGCCTCGCCCTCTTTCATCCTGTAGCAATGCTCCGGGGCCGGGAAGGCGCCTGACTTGGTCTCGGCGACGTACTCTCCAATGGCTGAGACTATCTGCTCACCGAGCGTGGCGTACCGTTTCACGAACTTGGGTGTGAACACGGGGTACATGCCGACCAGGTCGCTGAGCAGCACCGCCTGCCCGTCGCAGTCCGGGCCGGCGCCCACGCCTATAGTGGGAACTCTCAGCTTCTCGGTGACCAGCTTGCCCGTCTCTGCAGGAACACCCTCAAGAAGGACCATGAAAGCGCCTGCTTCCTCCAGGGCCTGTGCATCAGCGAGGACTTTCATGGCCGCCTCCGCCGTGTTGCCCTGGACCCGAAAGCCACCCATCTGCGCTGCGCTCTGTGGTGTGAGGCCGATGTGCGCCATGACCAGCATGCCTGCGTCTGCGATAGCGCGTATCTGCGGCGCCATCTGCCGGCCACCCTCCAGCTTGACGGCGTCCATGCCGGCTTCCTTGTGGAAGCGTCCGGCGTTCCTGACCGC
>JAUVYD010000219.1 GCA_030603265.1 Dehalococcoidia bacterium | reverse complement strand
TCCAGTCTTTCAGTGATGCCGACCATCCCGGGGCCAATCTGGCACGTGAAGTCATCGGCCTTGATGAGGAAACAGGGCCTTGCGTCGGCCGCGAAGGTTCGCGCTTCAGTGAGAAACTGGCAGAACGAACGTTTCTTGCTGGGCCGTTCTCCTGCCTCCGCCGGGATTTGCTCGCCAACCTTCCAGAGCCGGATGCCGACCGGCAGAGTTGTCGGGCGGAGATGTCGCTCCAGCTGATGCGCCCTGTGAGCATTCTTGGCTTTGATGGCTGCTACTTCTGCATTGGTCATTCCGATTTAAGCCTCCATTCCTTTATTGTTGCGCGCGGACGCGATGGTCCGCGTCTCGGAACTCTCCAAGTCGAGTCACTATCTCGCTGACGTATGGACTTCCGGTTCTTCCATAAGAGGAGTGTGGAGTTGGTTTCCCGACAGCCGAATCCCCGAATCTGCGCCCGAGCCCGGCAGAAAGACCTGCTCTGTACGCAGATGTACAAACAGAGAGTCTTTGAGAGGCTGAGGCCACCGCGCGCGGGCTGGCAGCGAAGTGCGAGACCTGCCGGGGATGAAGCCCGAGACGACTACAATCGCGTCTGCGAGCACAAGTTGGAAGAGAAAGCACAGAGGCAAGTGTATTGAGGAGAGGAGAGGGAGTACATCCAGAGGGAGGCTGATTAGCACCCAGCTTCTTGGCTTAGGAGCTAGGCATAACTACTTAGTGACAGTGGTTGAGTGTAGTCAGCCGTGAAAGGGTGGTGGATGTGGTGGAGACAGCGAACACTTCTCGGACCGCAGCGTGCCCAGGGGCAGGACTTCAGCGGAATCAGTCTGGTTTCGCAAAGGGGGTGCAGGAGTTCGGTACCATCAACTCAATGGCTGTTCCCTGGTTGGGCGCGGAGTCGATCTGGATGGTCCCTCGCAGTAGTGATGCCCGCTCGTAGAATCCCAGGAGGCCTAGGTAGCCGCGACAAGTCGCGTCCTGTTCATCGATGGGTGGGTTGAACCCGACGCCATCGTCGGCGATTCTGAGCCGCAGAGCATCCTCGTCGAAACTGAGCACAATGGATATTGAGATTGCACGCGAATGGCGTTCCGTGTTCCTCAGGGCCTCCTGCGCTACACCCATGATGAGGTAGTTTGACTCCTTCGACGTCGCGTAGTGTGTGCCTTGAATGGACAGACTGATGGCGGGCAAGCTTTCGGACTGTGAAGCGGTCATTTCCCTGAGCGCGGACACCAGGTCGAAGTCTTCTGCGCCTTCGTCTCTGAGACGACTCGCGATGAGTCGTACCGATTCAACCGACGCCTCGACCTGTTGCCGCAGAGGCCCAATCACCTTGTCGGCCGTCGACTGTCCACCAATCGTCCTCTCGATGTCTGTCACCAGCGTTGCGATAGCCAGCAGGTTATTGAGTATATCGTCGTGGACCAGTCGCGCGAGGCGTTTTCTCTCCCTTTCCTGCAGAAGAGCGGCTCTTCTCACTTCGCTCTGCAACCGTTTTTGAAGCGCGCATTCATTGCGGATGTCCCGCGTGCGCAGTAGTATGGCGGGCTGGTTTGGCTGCCACTGCAGCGGTCGTGCGAATACCTCAACTTCGATGCGCGCACCACCGCGAGCGCAGAGAAAGGAGCGCACTGGTTTGAAGGGCGCGTGGTCATTGTCCAACTGCTTGGATATGGCGGACCATGACAGTGGTTTCACCAGGTCACGGACATCGTGGCCATTCAGCGCATCCGGGTCGTGACCGGTGAGTAGACCAGCCCTGGTATTGAGCCAGATTATCCCTCCCGCCGTGTCCACTATGAAGATGGCGCACTGGGCGTCTGCGTACAGGTCCAGTGGTGCGCTAAGGGAGCTCATCCATCTTTACCCACCCTTGTCGAAGTGCATGCAATACAGCCGCGGTCCTACTGGTGACTCCCAGTTTCTTGAACGTGTTAAGCATGTGCGACTGCACGGTCCGTTCACTAATGAAGAGTGCGGCACCCACTTCCTTGTTGGAGCGGCCCTGCGCGACGAGCCCAAGGACTTCTAATTCGCGAGGGTTTAGTACCGGTCGCTGCGTGTCCTTCTGGGAGGGGGCCTGCTTCTCCATCAGGATCTGGAGAAGATCGGCGGTGGGTGCGGAATCGATTACAAGTTCGCCGGAACACACCAAGCGAATGCTCGATTTCAGCGTGGACGTGTCCACCTGTTTCAAGAGATACCCAGTTATTCCGGCCTGAAGGGCTCGCTTCACATATTCAGGTGAATCGTAGGCGGTCAGGAGAAGAATTCGCGTAGACGGAGATACGGCACTGACTCGAACGCCTGCCTCTATTCCGTCGAGCAGTGGCATCGAGATGTCGAGGATGGCCACGGCGGGGGTATGCTCCTGTGCCAGCCGAACGGCCTCAAGTCCGTCACGTGCTTCTGCAACTACACACATATCCGGCTCTTCATCAATGAGCCGACGAAGACCCTGCCGAAGGACTGCATGATCGTCAGCAATCAATACGGATATTGTGGTGCTCATGGTGACCACGGAATGATACTCACCAGAAACTAGCCGGAAGTATAGGCAAAGAAAACTAGTCTGTCCAGCGTTCCAAGCTGCGGCGTACAGGGATCGCGTTCTTTCCCCGGGAGGGAAGCGATATTGCGCAAGAATAGGGCGGAACGCCCGGCGCTCTGCAGCCAGGAGAGTTCACGCGTTGTGTCGTCGACCGGATACGGTGCCGCAGCGAAGCGCGGTGTTGTTGTCAGCGCAAGGCAGGGCATGGATTGCTGACATGCGAAGACTGGCCGGAGGTCCTGAACCAGAAGGGCCTTCGGGTGCCTGATGGCAACCCGAAGGCCCGGTGAGTCAACAGAGTAGGGGGAAGCTAGGCTACATGCGATGGGAAGTACTGCACAGTGACGTCGGGGATAACGGCGACCTTCGCCTTGTCCCCGTATGTGGCCTTGAGCGATTCGATCGTATCAGGCCAGTTTCTGGTGAAGTTGATCTGATCATAGGGCGCCACCCAGTCACCGCCGACGTAGTCAGGGTACGGC
>JAUVYD010000170.1 GCA_030603265.1 Dehalococcoidia bacterium | reverse complement strand
AGCCGGTTGGCCATGCCGGCCAGCCACCGTTTCTTAACCTCGTGTGTCGCGCTACGACAGGGCTCGCTCCGATCGAGCTACTCGGCCTGACTCAACGCATCGAGACGGAACTGGAACGCCGTCCCACGTTCAAGAACGGGCCCCGCACTGTGGATATCGACATCCTCTTCTATGGCAGCCAATCGGTCCACACGGCTCAACTGGACATCCCCCACCCACGCATCCCCGAGCGTTCCTTCGTACTCGTACCACTAGCGGAGATAGCTCCTGACCTCGTTCATCCCGAACTGCGCAAGACCGTGGCAACGCTTGCGAGTGAGACACGCGACAGCCACTGGGTGCGCAAAAGATACGGAGGCAATGATGTACCAGCTATTCGTTGAAGAGCACTTCGATGCCGCCCACTATCTCCCCGAGTACAACGGCAAGTGTGAGCGACTACACGGCCACCGGTTCAAGGTCGTCCTTCGAGTGGAGGCCGAATCCGTCGGCAGCGACGGGATGGCATACGACTTCGCCGAAATCAAGCGCCCGCTCCGTGAGCTGCTCTCACAGGTTGACCATACCTGCCTCAACGAACTCGGCCCCTTCTCTGCGAAGGCCCCGTCGAGCGAGAACATCGCCGCGTGGCTCTACCGGGAACTGCAACCCGGATTCGAAGACACGCCCGTGCGGCTCGCAAACGTCGAAGTGTGGGAATCGCCGACAGCGGGAGTCAGCTACAGCCCCTAGTCCTGCATGTCCGGCGGCAGCAGGTTCGGGATGGTGTCCTTGATGGGGTAGTGAAAGTCACAGGTGCTGCAGTAGAGGGAGCCCGTGACGATTTCCCTGTCGTCCCGCTCCGTGACCGTCAACTTGAGCGTCCCCTTGCACACCGGGCAGACCAGTATTTCCATCAATTCGTCTTTCATGTGCCTGCAGCGCATTATAGCAGCACAGGGCGAGACCGGGGCGACGTCTCGTGAGTGCTATAATCCCTGCAGGAGTGGACAGCCATTATGGTTCAACTGAAGAAGACGTACCGTGGACTCAACCCCGAGATGCTCTACGATGAGGTGCGCGACCTCGTATTGCGCAAGGGCATCAACGCGGCACAGGCCAGGCTACAGACCTACTCCGTGCAGAGCGGTGCAACACAATCGCGGGTCACGCTGCCGCTTCACGACGCCGACGGCCGGGAATGCGGCAGTCTCCACGTCCTCGGTTCGGCCGGCGGTGATGCGCGCATGACAATCGACTTGGACGATCAACTCATCCCGTCTGACACCATTCAGTCGCTATACGCCGACATCGACTTTCTGCTTGGCTCCTACGAAGTGAAGTGGTAGCCGTTCCCCTCGTCCGGCGCTTCGCCATCTCCGGCTCGTGAATCGCGTGCGTGCGGCCACGTGCGCAGTCAAGCAAGCCAGCCGGCACCCACAACACAGGGCAGAGCCCTCCACCACAGGGACACACACCACACACCACCCATCCCGGCGTGTTGCCATATTCCATTGCATGAGGAAAACCCCGGTGTCTCTCCCCCACATGACGAACCGCAGTACAAGCGGTTACGCAGTTCAATCGGCTCTGCCGAGGCGAAGAAGGAGCACGGAGCATACTCCGGCTACAGCAAGCAGCCCGATACCGCTGGCTGCATACGCAACAGAGAACCCAAAGCGGTCGATAAGGAAGCCAATCACAGGGGCAAGGACACCACTGCTCTCCATTGCGCCGAAGTAGTAGAGGCCCAGTATCGTTGAGCGCTTCCGCGGGGGGCTCTGGGCTATGATATGTGCCTCAGAGGCCGGCGCACGGGCGTACAGGGCAATACCGAGGACGACCAGTATCCCCATCGTTGCCACCACTCCACCACCCAGGCTGAGCAGCAACAGTACAGGGCCGGATAGCAGTGCGAGCACCACTACGACTCTCACTCTGCCCAGACGGTCCGACACGTAGCCCCCTGCCACGCCGGCCCAGAGGCCCATCGAGTAGAAAAGTGCGATAGCCGCAGCCGCCTGGTGCTCCTCAAGACCATAGATGTCCACAAGGTAGAGCGGGATGAATGATACGGACGACATGACGACCGCCGCCGTCAGACAACTGAGGATAAGGAAAACGATCAGAGGGCGCCAGTTGACGACAATGTCAGCCGCATCAGCCCCGGTCACGCGAGCGACGGGCCTGGCCGTCTCATCCCTTGCACGACGTCCCAGTATCGCGTAGAACACGAAGCCGAACGCGATGGCCGGCAGAGCCAGCGCCACGAATGAACTCCTCCAGCCCCATGCGGTCGAGAGGGCCGCTGCGGCCAGCGGCGCAATGAAGAAGCTGGCACTCCCGCCAATCATATGGAGGCCGAGAGCGCTACCACGATGGGCAGAGTCCGTGACAGAGGAAATGACAGCCGGCGCCGATGGATGGTAGCCCCCACCGAGCAAGCCCATCAGGGCCAGGAAAAGCAGCAGCATCATGTAGCTCGTCGACACACCCACCAGGAGCCCGGCGGAAGCGACGCCGCTCGTGCCGACAAGGAGGAGCAGCCTGGGGCCGACGCGGTCGGCCAGCCAGCCCGATGGCAGTTGAGCGATTCCATAGGGCACAGAAAACGCCGAGACGACGAGAGCGGCGCGTGTGTAGTCGAGTCCGAACTCGTCTCGTATGAACGGAAGAAGGGGGATCGGCAGTGCTGTCACCAGATGATGCGCGAAGTGCGCAACAACGAACAGCAACACAAGGCTCGATACTGCCGGTAGAGACCGCGATGAGTGCGGCAAGAAGCGCCTTGCTGCGCTCACGACAAACCCCGGGCATTGACCCAGTCAAGAACGTCATCCATCGCCTCCCATGCGATGCCGAGGTAGTGGCACCACCCCGGATATTCCCAATAGTCCGCGTCGTACTTCTCGGCGATTCTCCTGACAACAGATGGCGGAGTCGCCCTGTCTTCACTTCCGACGATAGCCAGCACCGGGCACGACACCTGCCGCTCGTCGACAGCAATCGCACCGCTGACTATCTCCCACATCGCTCTCCCCGATTCGTGAACGAAGGAACCGTATATGGCGGCCATCTCACGAGACGCAAGCGTGTTGAGAAGCCCGTACTTGGACTGGCGCCACGGGATAACGAACGGACGCTGCCGCACTATCTGGTGCAGGCTACCCGAGATGCAGAGAAACGATGACCACGTGCCCGGAGAGATGCCTGCCGGAGCCACCGGAGCCACAAGTACCACGGCCTTCGCGAGCCCGCGCTCGGCGAGTTTCTGAGCGACGAGTCCCCCCATGCTGTGACCCACGAGAACGGGAGCCTCAGGCAGCGCCCCAATCGTCTGCTCCACCTGTGCCACGTAGTCCATGATTCCCACGTGTCTCAGCATCGAGCTGTCCTGGGGCTTCTCGTGATGCAGGAAGGTCACAGCCTCCGTGCGGTAGCCACACCCCTCAAACCTCCTGCGGAACCTGTTCCAGAAGCGCGCATCCCCCCACATGCCATGAAGGAAGAGAAACGTTGGTGTCTTCACAAGCTAGATTGCCTTTCGATCGCACGCAAGATTGGCCCAGTATAGACCAACGACGGCATGAAGGAGAAACCACGCAACGAACAGCAGCGCCTCCACGCACCCGGCCACTGCCGTCCGTGTGACAGGGGATGCGCCACCGAGCCGCGCTGCCACTTCAGAAACCGTGCCACGACGCCACTACGTCGATGGGTTCACGAGAACTCTTGAGCTTGTTAGCCGGGAATTCCCAGTCGGGGTAGCCGATACTCACGGCCGCCGTGATGCGTCTCGACTCGGCCAGTCCCACCACCTGCCGAATGGCTTCCGGATAACTGATCGCCTGCTCGTCGATACAGGTCCCGAGGCCGAAGCACATCGCCGCGAGGCAGAGCGCCTCTGTCATTATCGCGAGGTCGAAATCCGTACGCGAGCGCTCCAGGGAGGCATCGGTGTAGATGATGACGCCCGCGGGCGCGTCGAAGAAGCGCAGCGCTTTTCTGTTCCACTCCCTTCGAGCGGCACGGTCTTCCCGCTGGATGAAGAGAAGCTGGAACACCTGCTTGCCGACCTCTTTCCGGCGTCGCACATAGTCACCGAAGAGGTCGGCCGGGGCAACGTCCGGGCTGACAGGAACGCCACACTCCCACAGGTCAACAGTGATTCTGTTCAGTTCCTCCAGTGGCGTGCCT
>JAUVYD010000158.1 GCA_030603265.1 Dehalococcoidia bacterium | reverse complement strand
CCCACCTCGGCGCCTCGACCGTTGAGGCCCAGACCAACGTTGCACTCGACATCGCGGAGCAGGTAATCACGGTCCTCCAGGGCCGTATGAGCAAGCATGCCGTCAATATGCCGCACGGCTCACCCGAGGTGCTGCCCTTCGTGCGCATGAGCACTACCGTGGGCGGTTTCGCCGGTCAACTCATGGAAGGCCAGCTCGGCAGGGTCAATGTGCGTTACGGCGGAGAACTGGCGGACAGCGACTGCGCGCCGCTCAAGGCCGCAGTCATAAGCGGCGTACTGCAACAGGCAACCGAGGACAGAGTCAACCTCGTCAATGCGGAGCTGGTTGCCAGGCAGCGCGGCCTGCGTGTTGCCGAGGAGAGCGACCCTGCCTGCGAGAACTACTCCAACCTGCTCACGGTGACCCTCGAGACGGACAGAGGAAAGACGACTGTCTCCGGGACTGTCAGGGATGACGAGGTACACATCGTGCAGGTCAATGACTTCCGGCTGGACCTCCACCTCACAGAGGGCCACTTCCTGCTCTGCGACCACATAGACAGTCCCGGGCTGGTGGGAGCCATAGGGACCCTGCTCGGCAAGGCAGACATCAACATCAGCTCGATGCACCTGAGCCGGCTGGCCCCACGGGGAAAGGCGCTGCTGATTATGGCGCTTGACGAGCCCCTGCCGGAGGCGCAGCGCCAACAGATACTGGCGATTCCGAATATTCACACGGCCAAGACGGTGAGTCTCGACAACGGTGGGCTCAGTCGAGGAGCGGATTGACGACGAGTCCTGTCGGCGGCTTGGGGTAGAAGTACGTGGACTTGCGGGGCATCCGCTCCGTCTGGTCCGCGATTCTCTTCACGAGCAAAGGGTGAGGCGGCGCCAGAAGGAATGCCAGTTGCGCCCTTCCCTCCTGCACACTGCCAACGACTTCCTCAAGGTCCGGGCTGCATGAGACGAAGTCACCGTCCGGATTCACTCCCAGCAACTTCGACATCACAACGTGATTGAGGATGCTGACGTTGAAAGTCCGATATTCGCTCGAGTGCTCGCCGGGTACTTCCGAGCCCAGGTCAACCCCCGGCCGCTGCCGCAACTCGGCCAGCATCCTGTCTCTCAGCCCCACAACAGCCATGAGCGCCATCTCTCCGACCGGCGCGCTCCGCGCAAGCGCAATCTCCATCGGAACGTAGTCCACCGTGAAGAACCGTGCGAGCCGTGATTCAATCTCGGCAGCGTCAGGCAGTTCTGTACCCGCGAGCACGCGATACACGGGGGATATGAACAACCCGGGGTCCGAGAAGCCGGTGAGCGTCATGACGACGTAGTCGTGCGGTCCGGGCTGCCCATCGCTTGTCCCGACACTGGCCCGCCCTTCCACCTGATACACGAGCGCGGTTTCATAGCGGTGATGTCCATCAGCGATGTATATCGACTCGCTGGCGAAAGCCCTCTCGATATCCGTCAGCAGCCCCGGTTCGTCAATCGCCCAGAAGATGTGCCGCTCCTTGTCTGCCACAACATCCGCAAGGGGAGCAACACTCGTGCCGCGCTCAATAGCCTCCGCTATCAAGCCCTGCCGATCTTCGTAGAGCCCGAGAGGCCCGCTACAACTCGCCTGACATGCGCGCATCAACTGAAGACGGTCTTCCTTCGCCTTCGTCGCCGTCATCTCGTGAGGGTACACGCCCTGATACCACGGCCGAAGGCCTATTCGCGCAACCAGGCCGCGTCTCACGTGTCTCGTGCCGCGATACTCAAACGACTGGTCGTGGACATACATCGCCGGCCGAACGTCTCTCCTCAGCACGCCGAGCTGCATCCACTCCCGGAATGCCCACCCTGCCATCTCATATCTCGCGAATTCGCCTGCAGTCTCTCCCGCAGGCGACAACGGATACTCCAGCCGTATCATGTTGTAGGGGTTTCTGGCGTACAGCTCCCGCTGTTGCTGCTCGCTGATTATGTCGTATGGAGGGCACAGCACGGAGGCCAGGTCGCCCGACACCGCAGTATCGTACCTGATGCCGCGAAAAGGCCGAACCTCAGTCGTCATGGGCTGAGACATACTGGTGTTTCCCATCTGAAAGGTACTCGTACTCACGCAGGAGGAGACAGAAACAACGCCCTTGGAAACTAGTCTGCCTGCCAGGACTACAGACCTGCGAGCAATTCAACCACGATGTCGTTGACGTCCTTGCCCGAAGCCTTGCCTTTGACCTTCGGCATGAGCTGCGACATCACCCGTCCCTTGTCCCCGGGGCCGGTCGGTTGCACCTCCGCCACCACTTCGCGCACAACAGCGACAAGTTCGTCGCGGCTCATCTGTTCGGGAAGGTACCCGGTTATGACAACCAGGGCCGCCTCCTCCTCCACCACAAGGTCGGGCCGATTGCCCGCGCGGAAGGCCTCTATGCTTTCCCTGCGGCGCCTTGCCTCTCGACCCAACACCTCAACGACCTCACCATCATCAAGGGAGTGCTGCCTGGCTATCTCGGCGTTCTTGCACTCAGCCAGCATCACACGAACAATGGAAAGCCTGCCCGTATCCCGCTGCTTGAGCGCGACCTTCAGGTCTTCACGAAGTCTGTCCTGCAAACTCATCGTGTAGAAGGCGAGCGTGAACTCTTGCGCCGCTTGACGGCTTCCTTCTTCTTCCTGATAGCGCTTGGCTTCAGGTAGAACCTGCGCCTGCGGACCTCGGCAAGAATCCGATCTCCTTCGACCTGCTTGCCAAAGCGACGCAGCATGCTTTCGAAACTTTCGCCGGAACCCAATCTAACATTTGCCATATAGGGGAGACATTGTACTTGCCGCGTCGTACTCATGTCAACACGAACAGCGCACTCGTCCACATTACTGGTGTCCCCTCACCCCTCTTCCGGCAAGACAACCCGGGGTACGCACGTCATGCCCTCCCACCACACTGCACACCACCTCATCCTGCATCCAGGCCAATTCTCGACCCTGTACCAAACCCGGAACACCACACGCCGTCCGGCATCACCCTTATGCGCTATAATCGCACGACGCATCGCCACGAAATGGGAACAACATGGCCGAACAAGTAAGACGCAGCCCCAGCGGAGACACCCCGGTCCCTCAAGACACCATTCACATTGAGTTCGAGCCCGTCGGTCGCAGGGGTAGTTGCCCTAAAGGGCTGACGCTTCTGGACTGCGCCCGCCAACTGGGGGTGGCGCTCGCCGCCGTCTGCGGCGGCACCGGCACGTGCGGCCGATGCAAGGTCGTCCTGCTGAGCGGCACGCTCTCTCCACTGACATCCACCGAACGCTCACAGCTATCCGGATATGAGTTGAGCTCAGGCTTCCGCCTGGCCTGCCAGGCGCTGCCAGACAGCGACTGCATCATCCACGTCCCACCGGAGTCACTCTCTACGGCTCAGCGAACGCAGATTGAGGGACTACAGGTCATCCATGGCGACGACCCTCCCGTGGTCAGCTACGAAGTCACGGCCATCCCTCCGTCACTCTCCGACGTTGATGGCGACGTAGACCGCGTCGTCCACGCCCTCGCCGAGGCGCATCACACGGAGTGCGACGTGGTGGACATCGAGGTGGCACAAACGCTTTCGCCCATTCTGAGAGAGCACAACTGGACCACAGCGGCATCGGTAAGAGGCCGAGAGCTTGTGGCCGTCGGCCCCTGGCCCGGTCAAACGCTCGGCCTCGCCGTTGACCTCGGTACCACAAAAATCGCCTCCTACCTCCTTGACCTCGCCACGGGAGACACGCTGGGCATGCTGGGCGCGATGAACCCCCAGATACGTTTCGGCGAGGATGTCGTCTCCCGTATGGCCTACGCCCTCACTTCACCATCCGGTCCCGATGAGCTCGCATCAGCCACCGTCACAGCGCTGAACGACATGATCGCCGAGTTGACCGCGGCAGCACAGGCCGACCCGAAGCGCATCGTTGAAGCTGTGATAGTGGGCAACACGGCCATGCATCACCTTCTACTGAAGCTCCCCGTCCAGCAGCTTTCGCGGGCACCGTACGTGCCCGCCCTCAGAGAGGCGCTCGACGTGAAGGCACGCACTCTGGGCTTGAGCATAAACCCGGCCGCATACGTCCATTTCCCGCCGAACATCGCCGGCTTCGTCGGCGGCGACCATGTCGCCATGCTCCTCGCCACGCGCGTCGGAGACACCGCCGACCCCGTCCTGGCCATCGACATCGGGACAAACACGGAGGTATGCCTCGCAGCCAACGGCCGTCTGACAAGCGTCTCCTGCGCCTCCGGCCCCGCCTTCGAGGGAGGGCACATACGCGACGGCATGCGGGCTGCCCCCGGCGCCATCGAACACGTTGAACTCGATGGGGACCGCGTCTTGCTCCAGACCGTGGACGACGCCGAGCCAGTAGGCCTATGCGGCTCGGGGATACTCGACGCGCTCGCCGAACTCCTCAAGCACGGTGCGGTGGATCGCAGGGGACGGCTCAAGGCCGACCACCCCCGAGTCAGGACAATTGACGGCGGGCGTGAGTTCGTCCTCGTGTCCGCGGAAGAG
>JAUVYD010000101.1 GCA_030603265.1 Dehalococcoidia bacterium | reverse complement strand
GCGACAGAGTGCGCCTCCAGGCCATATTTGGTCCAGTGACCGCATCCGACCTGGCGGAGGCGTCTCACTCCTTGCAGGGCACGGCCACCGAGTGGGTGGCCCAGTATCGAAAACCCACCTATCAATCCGACATCCAGGCTGCAATCACGTACTGGCCGGACAGCCACTACGTCCGTGAGGGCATTCGCTCCATCATTCACCTGCCGCTCATCGTGAGGGACGAGGTGATAGGCACGCTGCTAGTGGGGAGTTGCCAGCCTGACGTATATGGTCAGGAAGAAATCCGTCTCCTTGAGCAGGTTGCGCGGCAGATAGCGACGCCGATCGAGAACGCGACGCTGTATGCCAGGGCCGAACAGAGAAGCCGGATCGACGAGCTCACCGGACTGTTCAACAGGAGGCATTTCGAGGAACGGCTGAAGGAGGAGGTGTCGAGGCATTCGAGGCACGACGGAACGTTCTCGTTGCTGATGATTGACCTCGACTCATTCAAGGCCTACAACGACATGTATGGCCATCCCTCGGGAGACAAACTGCTGAAGTTCGTGGGCACCCTGATTGGCCAGGCTGTTCGTGATGCCGACCAGGCATTCCGCTATGGAGGCGATGAGTTCGCCGTCATTCTGCCACGGACGACTCCGGAGGACGCGTACGTGGTCGCGGAGAGAGTCAGGACAGGCGTCGCCCGGGAGATGGAGGCGAAGCAGAGCGGCGTGACCTGCAGTATCGGCCTGGCGAGCTACCCCTCCGACGGAGTGATGTCCGGTGAACTCGTGGATACTGCTGACACCGCCCTCTACTACGCCAAGAACACAGGCGGCAACAGGACCTATATCTCTTCGAAGGTATTCGCCGAGGCCGAGAACGGCACGGGTGCCAAGAGTAACCACCGCGGGAGTGGGCTGAGCGCAGTCTATGCGCTGGCGGCTGCCGTCGATATCAAGGACCACTACACGTACGGCCATTCGCGCAAGGTCAACACGTATGCTGTCGTGCTTGCCGAGTCTATCGGACTGCCGTCCGACGAGGTATCAAGGATCAGCACTTCCGCGCTGCTGCACGACATCGGCAAGATTGGAATCCCTGATCGGATACTGAACAAGGCGGGTGGGCTTGATGCCGATGAGTGGGAGTCCATCAAGTCACACCCGAGGCTTGGCGCGAACATCGTGGGGAACGTTCCCGACCTCGCTCCCTGCGTCGGCAGCATTCTGTATCATCACGAGAGATGGGATGGGGCCGGCTATCCTGAGGGCCTGCGTGGCAAGTCGATTCCGCTTGGCGCCCGGATACTCGCGGTAGCAGACTCCTTCGCCGCCATGGCGTCGGCCCGGCCATACCGTGACGCGTTGTCTGAGAGAGAAGCCTTGGAACTCCTGCGACAGGGAGCTGGCACTCAGTTTGACCCGGAGCTGGTGGCAGCGTTCGTGGAAGAGGTCGAGGCGGGGCTGCCGCGGAAGGACAGCGTCAGCCACGTGCCTCCCATACAGGGGTAGCGTCGACCTCTTTTCTCTACGGGGGTCTGCTTGCCAGCACGCAGATGTTTCGCGAGAGCCGGCGAATCGGACCGCGGAAACGTCTCTCGGGCCCCATCCACTCGATTCTGAAGCCCGCTCTCCTCAGTAAGTCCCGGAGTTCCCTGTGTCTGTAGAGGTGGTAGTAGCGGTTCAGGACCTTTCCCTCAGTTCGCCAGGGGACCTGCTGGTCCCTCGGAGTGAACCAGAACCTGGGTTGAAGGTGGTTCCACACGCTGAGGAACACCTCTCCGCCCGGGCGCAGGATTCGGTGCAGCTCGGCAAAGGCCTGCTCGCGGGCGTCTTCTCCCTCCACGTGGTGATAGCTGGCCACGGCGATGGCGTAGTCGAACGAGCCGTCTCCGAATGGCAGTGCGACAAGGTCGCCCTGGATGAGGCTCGCCCGCAGTCCACGCCTTGCCGCGAACTTGCGGCCGTGGAGTAGCATCTGCCTTGAGAAGTCCAGGCCGTACAGGTCGAAGCCCTCTTTCAGGGGCAGGAAATCGGAACCATGGCCGCATCCTAGATTCGCAACCCGTCCGCTATGCCACCTCCGCGAGACTTCTTCAAGCTCCGTGCGGAGGAGCGGCCAGTGCCTGATCCTGTACCAGCTGGCGGCGATGCTGTCGAATGCCTCTCTGTTTGTCGTCACTACAGGCGCCTGCTAGACTCAAGCGTAGCATGAGGAAGGCGACACGAACCATTTCGGGGGTGACGCCTGTTGCGGTGATGGCGAAGCCTTTCCCCTGTCCCGGCAACTGCGTCTACTGCCCATCGTCAAACGGAGCTCCGAAGAGCTACACGACTGAGTCGCCTGCGGTCCTGCGTGCTATCAGGTGCGGGTTTGACCCGGGGGCGCAGGTGCGACTCAGGATTGGGACCCTTGTCCGGATGGGGCACCCTGTGGACAAGATTGAGCTCATAATCATGGGAGGCACGTTCCTGGCCTATCCCGTCGACTACCAGTATTGGTTCGTCAAGTCGTGCTACGACGCATTGAATGAGACGGAATCACCTGACCTGGAGGCTGCCAAGAGCGTGAATGAGTCGTCCGCGCACCGCTGCGTGGGCCTGTGCGTGGAGACGAGGCCTGATTGGTGCGGGGAGAGCGAGATTGAACGTCTCCTGGACTTCGGGGCAACCAGGGTGGAACTTGGAGTCCAGACACTGGATGACGATATCCACAAGTTGACGCGTCGTGGTCACGGTGTCGCAGAGATCATCGATGCCACGTCGCGGCTGCGGCGGCATGGTTTCAAGGTTTACTACCACTGGATGCCGGGACTCCCGGGCTCATCGCCGGAGCGTGACCTCGTACTGACACGAGAGATGTTCGATGGGCCGCAGTTCCGGCCGGATGGCCTCAAGTTGTATCCGACGGTGGTTGTCAGCGGATCTGAGCTTGAGTCATGGCACAGAGACGGGCGCTTCCAGCCGGTCAGCATCGACAAGATGATAGAGCTCCTGGTGGAGATGAAGATGATAGTTCCGCCGTATGTCCGTATTGCCCGGCTGATGAGGGATATTCCGAGAAAGTTCATCGTGGCCGGATGTGATGACCTTGCGCTTCGCGGTACGATTCGCCGCCGCATGAAGGAATTGGGCATAGCCTGCCAATGCGTGCGGTGCCGCGAGTACGGTCACAGGATGCGTGACGGCTGGTCTGTCGGCGAGCCTTCGCTTCGGAGGGAGCGCTACGAGACTGGTGATGGCTACGAGGAGTTCCTTAGCTATGAAGACCCGGCGGGGACGCTCTTTGCGCTGCTCAGGCTCTCTCTCTCAGCCGGCACGGAAGTGCCGTCCGCAGGTGCGGGCAACGTCGCCATGGTAAGGGAATTGCATGTCTTCGGACCAGAACTGGCTCTCGGGGAGCGGCGGGAATCGGCAGCCCAGCACAGAGGTCTGGGCGCTTCGTTGCTGCAGGAAGCCGAACGGATAGCTGCGTCCGAGTGCGGTGTTGACACGCTGCGAGTCCTGAGTGGTGTGGGGGTTAGAGACTACTATCGCCAGCTTGGCTACGTGAGCGAAGGGCCGTACATGGCGAAACGCCTCGATGTGGCGCCGTCCGCCTAGATGAATCTGTCCTTCAGACGGCGGATGACCTCCTCAACGTTGTCGCTTCGTTCCCGTATCCGCTGCAGTGCCTCAGAGACCGTGTCGAACCTGGTGGAATCCTCCAGGTCGGATAGCTCCTCGTAGTATCCCATCCTCCTGCCCAACTGGAAGTTCAAGCGCTCTTCGTCCGGCAACCCGAGGTATCCGTCGATGATTGCGAGGCACGCTGACTTGTCTTCGGGGAATTTCCCCTCAATCTCCATGAGCAGATTGAGGATATGGTCGCTCTTCAGGTAGCTGGTGACGTCCAGCCTCTCGACAATACCTGCTATCTCCCTCACGACATTGTCCTCGCTCTGCAGTTGGAAGGCGCCGTCTTGCAGGTGCGACCACAGAGGCATCGTCGGCTTTATGTGGAGGCTGCGGAGTCGTATGAACTCCGGATTAATCTCGTTCAGCACGCGAGCTGTCTCCCGCACGTGACCCTCCGCCATGGCCTGGCCGCCCATCCCCGGCATCACATACTCCGAGAGGGAGAACCCTGCCTCGACGATTTTCTGACCTGCCGCGATCTGCTGGGCTGCGGTCGTGCCTTTCTGGATGTACTGCAGCAGCGGGTCATAGCCTGTCTCGAGACCGATGTGTATTCTCACGAGGCCGGCCTCCCTGATCTCCTTGAGTTCCTCCACTGTCTTGTGCGCGGCAGTGTGAGAACGACTGTACGAGGTGACTCTCTCGAGGTCAGGGAATGCGTCGCGCAGGTGCCGCAGGACTGCCACAAGGTCGGGGGTCCGCATGATGAGAGTGTTCGAGTCCTGGAGGAAGGCGGACTTTCCCCCTGCGTAGAGGAACAGCGCCACGTTGTGCAGACATGCGTCGCCGTATGGTTGGCTGAGTATGGCCGCAGCCGCCAATCTCTCGTCGCCTTCGTAGCCCAGCCTCCACGAGGCCTCGACGATGTAGTCCCGCATCTCGCGGGCCTCGTCGATGTCATGCACTATCTCTTCGACAGACCGCAGCGAGAAGCTCGTGCCCTTGTAGCAGTGGCAGAACAGGCACTTGTTCCAGGGGCAATTGCGGGTCGCACGTATCAGAAGCGAGTAGGCCTCGCTCGGGGGGCGTATTGGGCCGAGCTCGAAGCCGGGCGCGGTTTTCCTCTCGCTCTCTTCCGTTCGCATTCGTCGCATTGTAGCGGTGCGTTCGAGGCATGGCAAATCGATGGGCGTCGATGTCGCCCTGTGCTACGATTGCTGCAATCGATGTCACCAACCAACCATCGCACACGCTTCGTCTCGTTCGACGCTGAGGGTACGCTTGCCACGCATACCTTCACGCGCACCTTCATGCAGGAGGTTGTGCCTGCCCTGTACGCACGGAAACACGGGCTGGGACTGGAGGAAGCCACGACGCAGGTCTTCTCAGAATACGAGAACATTGGGATGCAGAGACGAGAATGGTACGATATCCAGCACTGGTTCGATTGGTTCGGTCTCGGCTCTCCATTCCCCGTCATTGACGAACACAGGTCCGCAATCGAATTCTACCCGGAGGTCTCATCTGTCCTGGAGTCCCTCTCGGGGCGCTACACCCTCGTTGTGGCCTCGTCAACGCCGTTCGAGTTCCTGCGGCCGTTGCTCAGAGACGTGGAGCACCATTTCCTGCGCTTCTTCTCCGCCACATCGCAGTGGGGCAAGCTGAAGGACGAGGGATTCTTCAGGTGGCTGTGCCGCGAACTGGACGCTGAACCATCGGAAGTGGTCCACGTGGGGGACAGCTGGGAGCATGATTTCGTCGGCTCATCCGGAGCCGGAATCGTGGCCTACCATCTGGACAGGTACGATACGGGCAACGGGTCCCTTGGCAGCCTGCTTGATCTCTTGCCACTGCTGGGGTAGGTGTCAGGGAGTCCTGCAGGATATCTCTTGCCATGACTGCCCTGCGGAACCAGGTTCTCGAGGGGTACTTTGGACGGACGGATTCGCGTCCAACTTGACAATGGCAGAGATGCCGTACTACCATGCCCTCAACTGAATACGGCACAGGCGTTGAACCGGAATAGTACAACCCGAGGCGAGGTTCAGAGAGTCGGGTAAGGTGTGAGCCGATACCTGCGCAGGGTTGGAATGGGCCGGGGAGCCCCAAACCGAAAGGCCTGAAAACCGAGTAGGCTTTGGCGCAAGGGTAGCGTTATCAAAACCCGGGGTATAGCCGTAAGGCGGTACCTGCTGAGATGGTCGCAAGACCGAATGAGGGTGGCACCGCGAAGGATGAGCCTCTCGCCCCTCGGCGAGAGGCTCTTTTTTTGTTCAGGAGGTGGCTATGACTCGATTGTCATTCAGGTGGCGCCCATCAGCGCCAGAGAATTGCTGAATGTGACGGCGTCTCAGAAATCCACTACGTGAGAAGGAGGAAGCAAATGACGG
>JAUVYD010000251.1 GCA_030603265.1 Dehalococcoidia bacterium | reverse complement strand
TCGCCCCACCGCGGGCAGGCACAGGGGCCTGCCCTACAGACATGGTAGGTCTCACGAGTCTTCAGTCGCGGGTCGCGGAATGCCTCTCGCCTGTGATACAAGTAGTCCCACCATGACGCAACAGAAGAGTAACGCCGGCAGGGAAGAGCAATGGGCTGCGTACACGCACGACCGGCTGGCCATTGCAGCTGACGCAGGGCACTTCATAGAGTTGGTGAGGCAGGACGTGCCTCTCACGGAGGACACGACGGTGCTCGAGGTTGGTTGCGGCTGGGGCATCACCACGTTCCAACTCGCCCGCCGGTGCAATGTCCAGGGAGTTGACCGTTCACCGGAGAATCTACGCCTGAATCCGGTCCGTACAGTCTCTCTCATGGATGCCACCCGGCTCGGCTTCGCGGATGCCAGCTTTGACGTGGTGCTGGCTCACCACGTGCTGCACCACGTCGTCGACGTCGCAGGAGCGCTTGCCGAGATGGCCAGGGTGTCCCGACGCTACGTGGTTGTGGCCGACCTGAACAAGTGGAATCCGGTCAACCAGGGCTTCGTGCTGCTGGGTGCCGAGGAGTTGCCGAAGCCTTACTTCAGTGCGAAGTGGCTCGAGAGGGCTGTTGAGGGAGCTGGAATGCGAGTGATACGGCGGCGGACCTGGGGGATGCTGTCACCTTACGCGACATCAAGCGCGCTCGTGCCGCTGCAACGAAAGCTCTGGTTTGAGCACCCGCTGGGATTGGAACACCTTATCATCGCCGAGAAAGCGTGAGCCGTGCGGGAGCCCGACACGCGTGTCTTGCTCGGGGGTGAATGGAGAGGGTTCGAATGTAGGGGGCAGGCATGCCTGCCCCGCCCGCCTCGTCGTTGAACAACGCCGCAAATGCCAGCACAGCCCTGAATGGCACATGATCCGACGGGCGAGGCATGCCGTCGCCCCTACAGGAACCGGGGCAATTCTGCTCTACCGGCAATCCAGCCGACGGGTGGACGCAGAGGTCCGCCCCTATACTGAAATCACGGAACCCCATGACCATCAACGTGAGCATCCGCGTGGCTTGTGAACGCCACTCGCCCGTGCTAGAGTGCAGGTAGTAAAGAAAAGCCTTTACGGGGGTGCAGCGTGGGCAGGTCTACGAGGATAGTCAACATGTCCCTGGATGAGCGGCTCTATGAGGATGTCGACCGCCTCGCTCACGAGCGAGGCTCGTCCCGCAGCCAGATTCTCCGGGAGGCCCTGAAGCAATACGTGGCTTCCGAGACCCGGTGGAGCCAGATTCGCCGGTGGGGTTCCGAGAGCGCGGAGCGCACGGGAGTTCGTTCAGAGGCCGACGTTGAGCGTATCGTTCACGAGTACAGGCTGGAACATCGGTGAGCAACCCGGCGCTCCTCGTGCTGGACACGAACGTCCTCATCTCCGCCGTGCTGTTGGGCGGAACGCCTGAAGCCATTATCAACCTGTGTCGCAGCGGGAAGACTCAACTCGTGACCTCAGATGCGGTTCTTGCCGAGCTGTCCGGAGTCCTGCGCAGGAAGTTTGGCATGGAGAGCCGGCAGGTTGTGGCTATCGTCGAGGAGTTGCGTTCGTTCGCTATGGTGGTGGTTCCCGCGACCAAGGTGGATGTCATTGAAGAGGACCCGGATGACAATCGCATCTTGGAGTGCGCCGTCGAGGCGGGGGCGGATTTCATCGTATCCGGGGACACGAGGCATCTTCTGGCTCTGGGCGAGTACGATGGGATTGCGATAGTCTCTCCGGCCGAGTTGGGTGGTCGTCTCTCAGACGGAAAGGGCCGAATGTAGGAGGCAGGCATGCCTG
>JAUVYD010000133.1 GCA_030603265.1 Dehalococcoidia bacterium | reverse complement strand
GTCGGGTTGGGCACGGACCGTCAAGCAGGGAGAAAGAGACGATTCGGGGGCTTGCCCGGCTGTACGCCGAGACAGGAACCGTGGGGCTGTGCCCTGCGCGAAAGGGCCGCTGCAGTGCAGCACGTGAATTCTACGTTGCTCACAAGAACCCCGACAAGACCGAGCACACCTATGACGTTGTTGCCGTTAGGCCTGTGTATTCGCTACAGAAGGCTGAGGAACTCAAGCGTGACCCCATGGTATTCCTGCTGAAGGACCAAGACACGGGCGTGTACGGCATCTGGACCTACTACTGGATCAAGAATCGAAACGAAAACTGGGCCAATGGACAGTTCCCTCCACTGTTCCTGGGAGAGGACGCTGAGCAATTGAGAGCCAGCATCAATGACATGCGTCGCCTGATGCGTGAGAAGGAGGAGACAGGGTGAGAACCTACACGCTGACAGAGGATGAGCATTTCGTCGAGTACAAGCAGGAGCCTTTCGAGAGACAGCATTTCGAGAGTCACCTTGAGGACTGGCTGGAGAAGAACCCGCACGTGCTTCTAGAGGACGAAAAAGTGCTCTACATAGGGCGGCAAGTAGGCACAAGCCTTGGCAAGGCAATCGACCTAATGGGGATCTTGGAAGATGGCAGCGTGCTCGTCGTCGAATTGAAGCGTGACCGCACGCCACGGGAGGTTATCGCGCAAGCACTGGAGTACGCCGCCTCAGTGAAGGCACTTCGCTACCATGACCTGGAGGCCATTGCCGAAGGGTACTTGGATAGTGAGGGGACTCTGACACTCGAAGATGCGTACCACGAGGCGTTCGGGCGGCATGCCGAAGACGTCTCCGCATGGAACACCGAACAGAGGATTGCCATTGTTGCTCAGGAAATATCGCCCGAAATCATCGCAGTTGCCTCGTTCCTTCGCACCAAGGATGTCGACATCCGTGCGGTGCAGTTTGGATACTTCGAATCGGAAGTGGGGAGTCGTCTAGTCACAACTCAGACAATCGTGGGTTCCGATTCCGATCCAAGGCCGTCCGAGGTTGGAAGGGCGCCAAGACCGCGGAAGCCGAAGCTGAACGAACAATCGTTCATCCAAATGTGTCAAGCGGGCGGATTCTCAAGGTCCGAAGAATTGTACATGAGGGCCAAGGCCCTGCATCAAGAACGCCAAGATACTGACGACTTCATCAACTGGGGCGTCTCGGGCTACAGCTACCGCATACCTTGGCAAGGCAACCCGAACGGAGACGTAGTGTTCATCGGATACTACGATAACCGTATCTCGCTCTGGAAAGGGGTGGTGGAGAGAGCAGGGCAAGCAGGCGTCGAGTATGTCGATACCGTGAGGACTGTTCCTGCAATCGGAGACAAGATCGACAACCAACGCGAGCCATTCATCGACCTATCGGCAATGTCATCAGATGACATGGAGAAGCTCTTCGGTGCAATACGCACGCTTTCGGACGGTCTCACGCCAGTCAACGATGGCCTGTAGGGGGGAATCGACATGTCCGACACAATCAAGATAGCTGCAGCACAGATAGACGTTCAGCTCGGGAAGGTTGAGCACAACCTGGCGAGGATACTCGCCTTCTCCGGCGAGGTGGTGGGGAACGGAGCCGACCTTGTTGTCTTCCCTGAGTGCGCCCTGACTGGCTACGGGTTCGACTCCAGGGAGGAGGCCCTCCCCGCAGCGCAGCCCGTGCCCGGTCCTGCCACCGACACAGTGTCCGCTCTCTGCTCGGACCTTGGCATTCATGTCATCTTCGGCATGCTGGAGAAGGTCGGCGACAGCCTCTTCAACACAGCGGTCCTTATCGGACCGGATGGCATTGCCTTCAAGTACCACAAGAACCACATCCCCTTCCAGGGCGTGGACCGCTTCGTGGACAAGGGCGACGTGCCGTTCCAGCTGTGCAACGCGGGCGACGTGCGTATCGGGCTGCAGATTTGCTATGACATCTGCTTCCCGGAGAGCGCCCGCGTGCACTCGCTGCTGGGGGCCGACCTCGTCACGTTGCCCACCAACTTCGCCACGATGGGCGTCGTTGCGCGCGCGTCCTTCATTCTGAACACGAGGGCAATCGAGAACAAGGTCTACGTGCTCTCCTGCAACCGCGTCGGCATCGAGCGCGGCTATCCCTTCTGCGGCAGGAGCAAGATAGTGGACCCCATGGGCGTGACGCTGGCCGAGGCCTCCACCGACAGGGAGGAAATCATCTACGCCGAGATTGACCTCGCCAACGCCCGGAACAAGCGCATCACACACGCGGCGGGAGAGTGGGAAATCGACCGCATGGCCGACCGCCGCCCGGAGTTGTACGGGATTATCACGGAGCCGACTCTTAGCGACTGACAGGGAAGGCATTCCACGCCCCTACGCGAAGAACCGGCCCGCCACCACCCCCATGCGGGCAGACACGGAGGTCTGCCCCTACATTCGGACCGCCCCGCGTCCACCGGGCACGTGCAACGTGCCCCTACATCACGAACCACGGCCATGCCCCCGCCACCACGGGCGGACGCAGAGGTCCGCCCCTACGTTCGGACCGCCGCCCCGCCGCTTGAGCGGAGACACGACGGCTGGTGCAGCGCGCCGCGGCGCACTAGAATAGGTGCTCATGGCGGGAAGAAGAGCGAGAAGGAGTCGCGCGGCGAAGTCCACGACCGGGCGCACAGCACGCACGCCCCGCCCTTTCGGCGCCGCCCTCAGGTCGTTCCCGTTGCGGCGCGGGACCGGCAGCGCGCTCGGCGTCGTCCTGCTCGTGCTTGTTGCCATCGCCGTAGGCTACCTGCTCATTGACCGGTACGTCCCTCCGGCAATCGGCCCTGATGAGTCGCTGGTAGTACGGGTAATCGATGGTGACACGGTTGAACTGGCGGACGGCAGCAGGGTGCGCTACCTCTGCATCGACACCCCTGAACGAGGCGAGCCGTTCTATGCTGAGGCCTCGGAGCGGAACAGGGAACTTGTGGATGGCAAGGGGGTGAGGCTGGAACCGGGAGTGGAGGACATCGACAAATACGGGAGACTGCTGCGCTATGTGTACGTGGATGACGTCTTCGTCAACGCTGAGCTTGTCTCCGGGGGATACGCGCGCACGCTGATATTTGACGAGGACGAGCCCCACGCGGAGCTGCTGCGACAGCTCGAGGCCGAGGCGAAGGCCGCGAACCGTGGCCTGTGGGCGCTTGAATAGCTTCGTAGCAGACGGGATGAAGGTGACAACCGATGAGACGCAGGCATGTCCTGACAGGTGTGGCAGTCCTGGCAATCGTTGTCGTGGGGCTGCGGCTCAGCACAGGCAAGATAGGCGGCCCATGTCCTGTTGAGGAGACTGCCCCGTCCGAGGGCTGCGAGAGTTGCCCTGTGCCACCGGGGCCTCTCCCCAGATCCGGCCGGCTGCTCGGCATCGATGTGACCGTTCCGCAGGAGGGCAGCTATGACGATGCATTCATGGTCGCACGCAGTGCGGGCATGGAGTTCACGACCCTCTCACTGGGGTGGGACGAGCTTGAACCCGCGCCCGGGCAGTATGACGACGAGTTGCTCGACATCGCCAACGCTTTCTACCCCACGACCGGGACGAAGCTCGCACTCACCATCACCGTCATAGACACGGTCACGCTCCGCATGCCCCCTGACCTCGATGGCAGTGGCTTCGACGACCCGGAGGTCGTCTCGCGCTTCAACGCGCTGCTGCAGCACGTCTTCGAGCGACTGTCTGACGTGGACGTGTTCGTCCTGTCAATCGGCAACGAGGTTGACTCGTATCTGGCGGATGACGAGCTGCTGTGGCGGCAGTACACGGAGTTCTTCCGGCAGACCGCGGAGCACGCGCGTGAGCTGAGGCCGGGTATGGATGTCGGTGTGACGATGCAGTTCTATGGGCTCACCCGGGACGCAATCGAGCAGGCGCAGTCCCTCAACGAGCACAGCGATGCCGTGCTGCTGACCTACTACCCGCTGAATGCCGACTTCACGGTGCGGCCGCCGTGGCAGGTGGATGAGGACCTCGGCAGGGTGGCTGCGCTCTATCCTGACCGGACGGCGATGCTGCTTGAGTGCGGCTATCCCTCGGGTGTGGGAGCGGGCTCGTCCGATGAGTTGCAGGCGGACTTCGTCAGGCAGGTCTTCGCCGCGTGGGACCACCGGGCGCTCTGGCTGCGGGTGCTGTGCTTCACCTGGCTGCATGACCGCTCACCCGGGGACATCGAGTCCTTCAGCCGTTACTATGGCTCGGAGGATGAGCAGTTCCTGAAGTTCCTCGCCACCCTGGGACTCCGCACGCACGACGGGCATCCGAAGGCGGCGTTCGACGTGTTGCAGACCGAGGCATGCGTACGAGGTTGGTGAGGTGCTGCCGTTGGCAGTCAGTCCGTAGAGTCGTCGCGTTCTCGCCGCTGCATTCGGTTGACGTACGACAACGCTCCCAGCGTGCCGAGGAGCAGAACGCCGATGAGTCCGACGAACAGCGGGGCCCACTCAGGTATGCCGGGCTCCTGCGGAGGGATGATGATCGGCTGCGTGCTCGTATCCGGAGGAAGTGACGGTGGCGGCTGCGTCCGGAATGTGGAGCGCGGCGATTCGCTGATGACGCGCTCGCCGTCCAGTGCCAGGACTCTCCAGATGTACGGCGTGTCGTAGTCGAGCGGCCCGGGGAGCACGAACGAAGTGAAACTTCCCACCTGCGATGCAACGTGGCCGCGCCCGCTGTCTACCAGCATGAAATCATACGAAGTCGCGCCACTGACGCTGCTCCATGTGAACGCTATGTTGCTGACGGGCACCATGGTTACGCCGTCGCCGGGCGCCCCGAGCGTGAGAGACTCGACCGCCGACGGCGCGATGCGGAAGCTCTGCGGCTCCGACCACCATGTACTGATGACCTCGTCTGTCTCCGCCATATGGCCCCTCACGCGCCACCAGTACGTGCTTGAGCAGTCCAGCATTCCCTGCTCCACGAGGAGGCTCGGATGGGCGGGTTGAGGAGGTCTGTAGAATCTCCGGCCCTCTCCTGCGGTCGGCCTG
>JAUVYD010000225.1 GCA_030603265.1 Dehalococcoidia bacterium | reverse complement strand
GTTCGACGGGGATGGCTCTCGTGAGCCATCCCCGCCAGCTATACTTCCACCCCGAATGCCTACGATGCGAGTACTGGTGTTGAGTTCGATTCGTGTGTTGCTGCTTGCCCTGCTGGCGGGTGGCCTTGTCGGCTGTGAGGGCATTGGTGGGGACCCTCCTGCGCAGGAGATCCCAGGAGAGACAGAAACGCCTTCCGATGCGGCCGGGGAGCCGGAACCCGCCGGCACGGAGCCCGAAGGGCCTTCATTCGCGGGAGACTACGTCTGGGATGACATCCCCGTCTATCCTGGCGCGGTCGAGGTTGGGAAGGGGGAGTACTGGCTGGTGCCATCGGAGGCACGGGCTTTTACTGACGTCGAGTGGCTCTACTATCGCCTGCCTGCCACTGTGATTGTGGGAGATGTGTCACTCTTCTACATGACCACCATGGAGGAATTGGGCTGGTTGAACCAGCTCTGGTACCAGGAAGCCCAGGACACGGCCGTCATGGAGTTCCGCCGGAACATGCGGAGCGACGGGCTGCACGTCTGGATTCAGGCCAGAGGCGAGTACACGGTCTTCTCGCTCATGAGAGGCTGGCGCTGAGGCCCCCTTGCATTCGACCCGGCCTTGTTGTCATGAGCCCACGAAGCGCCAGCGTTTCCTGCCATTATCCAACTCCTGCTGCCCTGTGGAGGTGATGCCGACTCGTTCCCCCATCGCTTGATTCGTTCGCTTGTCAGCAGGGGCCGGAGCACATCATCGCGTTTCTGCCGTCGGTGTCGGGACATACTCATGTGGCGTGCGATACGCCCGGATTCCAGGTCTATTCGTCGTCCGGAGCGGCGTCAATAGTCGGCGGCAGCTCTCCAGGCACACGTGTGTGCAGGAATAAGGGAAGGGCAGGCTCTCTCGATCCTGCCCCTCCTATCCGGGGGTAACGGATAGGCCGCAGAGGCCCTCTGCGGTTGACTTGCTAATTGCCGTTCTTCGCTGCTGTTACGCTGATAACACGCACTACGTCGCTTCCCACGTATGCGACGGTTCCGTTCTCTCCCGTGAGCGTCATCTCAACGTCGCCCGGCTCCACGACGTCTGCGATGGCGCCGACATCAAACTTGGCTACAAGGTCGCCGCACGAATCAGCGTAGATGTATGTCGCGGCAACGCCATTGAGACACCAGGTGAAGTCGTCTTCGAGTTCGTCTCTGTAGGCCAGATCAGTGTGCACGGTGACCCAGTCTCCCTGATAGCTGAGATTGAGTGTCGCGGGTGCGACGGTGATGTCGATCGCCTCAGCCCCATCTTCCGCGAGCACTACGCCCGGGATAGAGACGAGGACCATCAGTGCTGCCACCAATCCGATGAGTCTACCTGCTCGTGAGATCTTCATTGTTGCTCCTTTGTCGTGTTTCTCCAACCGGATGGGGGGGGATGTTGCATATCAGAACGCTGACAGGGCATGTTTGTCAGGTGCTGCAATGGGATTTGCGGTGGAATCGACAGGTTGCATGGTCTGTGCAACTATCCCTGCGCCCGCGGTCATGACGCGGGCACAGGAGAACAGGATTGCAGCAGCCCCCATCGCTGCGAGGCCACCCGCTTTCCGTTATACTTGCCATCGTCCTGAATTCACGGGACATGTGAGGTTGCATGGCATCAACAGGCAAGGACAGGGTTGTCATCTACTGTGACGGGGCATGCTCCGGGAACCAGTTCAAGGAGAATCGTGGTGGTTGGGGCGCCGTTCTCTCGTATCGCGAGACTGTCAAAGAGATACGTGGAGGCGAGAGGAACACGAGCAATCAGCGGATGGAGCTGTCGGGCTGCATCGAAGCGCTGGAACGGCTGAAGGGCAGAGGCCTTGACGTGGACGTGTATTCCGACAGCGCCTATCTCGTCAATGGGATGCTGCAGAAGTGGTACGAGCGCTGGGAGAGGAATGGCTGGCTCAACTACCGCAGGAAGCCGGTCGAGAACAAGGACCTGTGGGAGCGGTTGCTGAAGGTCGTCAGGGCCCACAACGTCACATTTCGGAAGGTGAGCGGCCACTCGGGAGTTGAACTGAACGAGCGGGCTGACGAGTTGGCACGGCTCGCTGTGAGCGAACTGGGGTAGTCTCTGCGTTCAGTTAAAGAGGCGCGGAACCACGGCCGTGCGCTGTCGGCCTTTCTCCCGGGGATATCGGCGCCCGTGACCGCAGGCGAGCGGGCAGCAAGCCGCGGGCGACGGGGGTTCAGTATCATGGGCCGGGCTTGCGGCGTGACTTGAGCAGGCGCACGAAGTCCTTGAACCACTCCTTCTCGTCGGTGGTCAGCCGGCTCCAATCGTCTCTGAAGAACTCTCTCAGCTCGGGGTCGACCAGCAGCCGTTCGTCGCCTGGAGGCGGCGCTGTGCTCAGGTATCCTGCCTCACGCAGCATCTCCGTCTCCGGGACTCCGAGGGCCTTCGCAAGCGCACGCAGTGTCCTGATGCCGGGAAGCGTTCGCCCTGTCTCGATATGTGCCAGGAAGCCATTGCTCACGCCAATGCGGCCCGCGAGCTCCCGCTGCGTCATCGGAGGCTGGGAGGCCTGCCTCCAACGCCGAATCCTGTTGCCGAACTTGATGTAGCGGAACTCGGTCATTTCTGCTTACGTCTGCTCAGGTCTGCTCATCTCTGCTCATGTCTGCTTACCTTTTGTATCAGTCTAGTATACCGCTTTTCCGCGCTGTCAAACGCTCGCGGGTGTTCGGTGGCGAGGTGTGGGGGGTGGTGCAGGTGGCCGTGGTCAGGTGCGAGTGCCGGGTCGTTCCCGAACGACCCCTACATTCGAACCGCCTCTCACCTCTGTGGCGGCGACGTGTTGTGATTCGGTGTAGGGGCGGACCTCTGTGTCCGCCCGCAGAGCAGCGTGCCATTCACGGCTGTGTTGGCCTTTGCGGCGTTGTGTGATGACAGGGCGACGGGGCAGGCATGCCTGCC
>JAUVYD010000204.1 GCA_030603265.1 Dehalococcoidia bacterium | reverse complement strand
ACTCTCGGGTTCGAGGCCAATATCCTGTCATTCTCGACCTGTCGCGCCATTGAAGCCAGGATTGCGGAGCAGGGTATCGACTGCCGGATTGTCCCTGCTGAGGGGATAGTCGAGTCGCTCCGTGCCGTCAAGGACGATGCCGAGCTGGCACTCATTCAGACAGCGGCAACCCTCGCCGACCTTGTTTACGCCCACGCGTGCTCCCTGATTCGGTGCGGGATGACCGAGCGACAGCTCGCATGGGAGATTGAGAAATGGCTGCGCGAGAACGGAAGCGGCCCACTGCCGTTCAGCGTGATTGTAGCCTCGGGCCCGAATGCCGCACTGCCACACGCAGAGCCGACTGACCGTGACTTCGGGCAGGGTGAGCCTATTGTGATGGACCTGGGAGCCACCACCGGTGGCTACTGTAGCGACTTCACGCGCACCGTGTTCCTTGGCGAGCCGGAGGGCGGCCTTGGTGAGGTCTACCGCACGGTGCTTGCGGCTCAGCAGGAAGCAATCAGGGGCATCCGGGCCGGCATGCAGGCCCCGGACGCTGATGAGCTTGCTCGCAGCGTAATCCGCCGCGCCGGCCTTGACGGCGCCTTCGGGCATGGCCTGGGTCACGGGGTTGGCCTCGCCATTCATGAGAGCCCCACTGTCAGCAGCAGATCAACCGATGTACTGCTGGAAGGCATGGTCTTCACAGTGGAGCCCGGGGTTTACCTTCCGCAGCAGGGTGGTGTTAGAATTGAGGACACCGTCGTGCTGCGCGACGGTGTCGTACAGTCGCTCACCTGCGCGCAGAAGAGGGACCCGGTGATTGCTCTGCGCCGGAGTGACTGACAAGCGCAAATCCGGTAGGCTCTCTGAGCCACGCCGCCAGTGAATGCCCGCAGACGGGCCGTTGAAAGGAGCCTCAAATGATTGACGCAGGGCAACTGCGCAAAGGTATCGCCATCCAGTTGGATGACAGGCTCTTCCAGGTCGTTGAGTACACGCATATCAAGATCGGGCGCGGTTCAGCCCAAGTCAAGCTGCGTTTGCGCGATGTCAGAAGTGGAGGAGTCGTTGAGCGGGCTTTCCAGGCAACCGAGCGCTTCGAACCCGCCTTTCTCGAGCACCGGGAGGTGCAGTTCCTGTACTCCGACGAGGACACCTATCACTTCATGGACAACGAGACCTACGAGCAGACGGAGTTGACAGCAGAGAAGCTGGGGGACGCTGTCAAGTACCTGAAAGACGGCCTGACTCTGGAACTGCTCGTTCATGAAGCTGACATCGTGAGCGTGGAGCTCCCTGTCGCCGTCGAACTGACCGTCACCGAGACCGAGCCCGGGTTCAAGGGCAACACAGCTTCGGGAGGCTCGAAACCGGCCACTCTCGAGACGGGAGCCGTCGTGCAGGTGCCGTTGTTTATCGCGGTCGGCGACATCCTCAAGGTGGACACGCGGACAGGGCAATATCTTGAGAAGGCTTCTTGATTAAGGTTGATCTGCACACACACACGTGCTATTCGCGCGACTGCAACACGCCGCTGGAGCTAGTCGCGTCGAGTTGCCATCGTGCCGGCATCGACTGTATTGCAATCACGGACCACAACACCATTGCCGGTGCACTGAAACTCCGGGCAAGCGGCAAGGTCAGAGTGATTGTTGGGGAAGAGATTGGCACAGCGTCGGGAGAATTGATTGGCTTGTTTCTATCCGAGCTCGTACCCGCCGGGCTGTCTCCTCTTGACACTATCGAGCGTGTGAAGAAGCAGGGAGGCCTGGTGTGTATCCCACACCCTTTCTCACGCTGGCCGTTCCCGTCGTCGAAAGCCGTCGGCACGGGGCATGGCGAGAATTTCGTGCCCTCGGAGGCGGTGCGAAGACGCAATGCCCTCCTGACGCGCGAAGTCCTGGCACAGGTTGACATGGTGGAGGTCATGAACGCACGCACTCCGTTTGCGGACAACTGGGTCGCGTGCCAGCTGCTTGCGTCCATGCGTGGTTTGATACCCACTGCAGGGAGTGATGCACATACAGCCCGCGAGATAGGGCGCGCCAGGGTCGAGATGCCTGATTTCTCCGATGCGGAGAGCTTCCTTGCCGCAATGCGCGATGCCCGACTATCCGGCGTGAGGTCGAGCATCTTCGTCCATTTCGCCAGCATGTATGCGAAGCTGAGGAGGAAGACGTGCTGAAACTCGGGTGGATGTCAACGGGGCGCGGCGAGGGGTCTCTCGCCCTGCTGCATGCTGTTTGCGAGGACATACAGGGTGGAAGGCTCGATGCCCGTATCTCCTTTGTCCTCAGCAACAGGGAGCCCGGTGAGGCAGCCCAGACGGACCGGTTCTTCGATTTCGCCCGGTCACAGGGTCTACCCCTCATCTCTGAATCGTCCGGCAGATTCAGGCAGCACACTCCGGGGCCGGAATGGCGGACGAGCTTCGACCATCTGCTGCTAGGCCGCATTCAGCAATTCGATGTTGACCTGGTCTTCATGGCAGGCTACATGCTCATCGTGAGCGACTCTCTGTGCACACAGTACCTGCTGCTCAACCTCCACCCTGCACTTCCCGGCGGGCCTACGGGCACATGGCGCGAGGTGATGGCCGAGCTTGCGAGAACAGGCGCCGCGCGGACGGGCGCGATGGTGCATGTTGTCACTCCCGAGCTGGACCGTGGCCCCACGGCCTCGTACTTCTCGTTCGCGATTGACGGCGAGCCCTTCGCCTCGCTGCGCAGGGCCGGTGACACTAACGCACTTGCAGACGAGATACGAAAACACGAACTGCGGCGCGAGTTTCCGCTGATTCTCACTACGCTTCGCGCGCTCGCAGCAGGCGAACTCGTCATCTCCGAGCGACGCGCATATGATAGTAACGGCAGGCTACTCGACGGTGGCAAGGATATCTCGGCGGAGGTTGAGCGCCTGCTTGCGGAACCCGAAAGCCGGAACTAGGAGCCTGTCGGAGAAACAGCCCCCTCGACATTGGTACGAAGGGAGCAGCTCGGCCATGTCGCGCTGTTGACACGCCACTCATTATCACCATTCACGGTCGAGTCCCCTGGCGTAGGGGCGGACCTCTGTGTCCGCCCGCCGATGGAAGGGTGGTACCGTGGTGGCCCCCTGTAGGGGCAGGTTCCCATGCCTGCCCGTCGGGGTTGGGTGGTGTTCCATTGTAGGGGCGGACCTCTGTGTCCGCCCGCCACGGGTTTGTGCACCATCGGCGGTTGGCTGCACCAACACCTCCACCTGCATCCATCGCCCCCACCACGGGCAGGCGCAGAGGCCTGCCCCTACATTTCGCGCTTCGCGCACTC
>JAUVYD010000110.1 GCA_030603265.1 Dehalococcoidia bacterium | reverse complement strand
CTGTTGCTCTCATCCGTGCTCTCCGGTTGATACTGGGCGTCTTCGACGCCGGACAACGGCCCATCACCGTCCAAGAAACCGCCTCAGCGTGGCGGCAAAGCCCACATACACCCACCCTTTCCATCAATCCACGGATTACGGTCTCTCCTCAGGTATTGACATCCATACGACGCTGTGGTGGACTTTGGGCCGACCGTCAGACGGCCACACGGAAGGGGGTAACAGCGGTATGAAGGTTGCAGCCGTACAGGCCTCACCAGTCTTGCCCATGGACAGAGACGCCACCGTCGACAAGGCGTGCTCGCTCATCGCCGAAGCAGGCAGACAATCTAACGTGCCGGGGACACTCGCAACTCCGACTCACCTTGACCCTCCCCTCCCACATACGATAGAATTTGGCGTTGCCCAGCGCTGCCGGGCATATCCCCTTTTGACTTCTACTGGTGCAAGGGAGGGATGGTGATTTGTATGCGTTGGGACGACATCTTCTTATAGAGCTCACCGGCTGCAACTGTGCCCTTCTTGACGATCTCGAGTTCCTCAAGGAGTGCCTCCACACTGCAGCTGTTCGGTGCGGCGCCACGGTTGTCGGCGATTCCTTCTACCACTTTTCTCCACAGGGAGTGAGCGGCGTCGTCAATATCGCCGAGTCTCACATATCGATTCACACCTGGCCCGAATGCGGCTACGCTGCGCTGGACGTGTTCACCTGCGGAGACACCGTCGAGCCCGAGGAGGCCGCGCGCGTCATCTTCGAGTCACTTCAGGCGAAACACTGCTCGCTGGTCGAGTTGAAGCGCGGCCTGTTGCAGGGAAGCACGGTCAACTGCGCCACGCCATGAGCAAGACCGGACCAGTCAGACGGACCTGGTTCCACGACAGCCTGACTTCCGACCTCGAGATGGCGCACAGGGTCGAGAAAACCCTGTACGCCGGCCACAGTGCGTACCAGTCGATCGAAGTCATCAAGACCCGCAGTTTCGGCTCGTGCCTCGTCCTCGACGGCAAGATACAGTCGAGCGAGGCAGATGAGTTCATCTACCACGAGACTCTGGTGCACCCGGCTATGATTGCCCATCCCGACCCCCGGCATGTGCTGATCGCCGGTGGCGGGGAAGGCACTACGCTTCGCGAGGTTCTACGACACAAGACCGTCCAGCAGGCAACGATGGTCGACCTCGACGAACAGGTCGTCTCGGTCTGCCGCCAGTGGCTGCCGTCCTTCAGCGCAGGTTCCTTTGAGGACCCGCGCACGGAGCTCATCGTCGGCGATGCCAGGAAGTTCGTCGAGGAGAGCGCGAAGACCTTCGACACAATCATCATTGACCTCCCCGATCCCCTTGAGGTCGGCCCTGCGCAGATGCTGTACACCCGCGAGTTCTACAGCGCCGTCAGGAACCGACTCGCGCCCAGAGGCATTGTCGCGGTCCAGTCCGAGTCGTCCTGCTGGTACGATCTGGCGGCGTTCGCTGCCATCGTCCGAACCCTCCGCGAGGTCTTCGTCCACGTAGCTCCATACCAGGCCCATATACCATGTTTCTCCGGTCTCTGGGGCTTCACCGCCGCTTCCGACACGCTCGACCCCACGTCACTTCTCCCCGGGGAAATCGATGAACGCGTCGCGAGGCGAGTCGCAGGAGAGCTTCGTGCGTACGACGGGCTGACACACGTGGGCCTGTTCGCCCTGCCCAGACATCTCCGCTCGCAGATCGAGGCGGCAAGCAAGGTGATAACCGACGAGGAGCCGCTCCGCGTCTACTAGCCGCCTCACACCCCCAGATTTCACCTCGACCGAGCCCGATGTTATAATGCCGCCTATTCGTATGGACCTCCTGTCTTCTCTGAATCATGCCCAGCGCGAGGCCGTCCAGACCACCAGCGGCCCCCTTCTCATCATCGCAGGGCCGGGTAGCGGCAAGACTCGTGTCATCACCAGCCGCGTGGCCTATATGGTCGACTCATGCGGCGTGAGTCCCCGCAGCATCATGGCAGTCACGTTCACCAACAAGGCTGCCCGCGAGATGCGGAACCGCCTTGAAGAACTGCTCGGTAGCGCCTGTGCAGCGCTCACCGTCGGCACGTTTCACGCCATCTGCTGCCGCATACTCCGTATCGACGGTGAAGTCGTCGGCCTGAGCCACGGCTTCGTGGTCTACGATGATGAGGACCAGGTCAATCTCATCAAGCAGAGCCTGCAGGATCTCAAACTCGACCCGAAGCAATACTCTCCCCGGGTTATCCAGACCGCCATCAGCGCCGCCAAGAGCCGCCTGCTCTGTGAGCAGGACCACGCCGCAGGCGTGAACAGCTACTTCGAGGAGATCGTCCAGCGGGTCTACCAGCGATACCAGTCGCTGCTGTCGCAGAGCGACGCTGTGGACTTCGACGACATCCTGCTGAAGACGGTACGCTTGTTCCAGACCCAGCCGGAAGTACTCGAGCGCTATCAGTCACGATACGTCCATCTACTCGTCGACGAGTTCCAGGATACGAATCTCGCCCAGTTCGAACTCGTGAAGCTCCTCTCAGGAAAACACAGGAACCTCTGTGTGGTTGGCGACCCCGATCAGTCCATCTATTCCTGGCGCTGTGCCGACCTGCGCAACATCCTCAGCTTCGAGCACGAGTATCCGGATGCCAAGGTGGTCATACTTGAGCAGAATTACCGCTCCACGAAGACAATCCTCGGCGCCGCGACCCAGGTCATCTCCGACAATGCTCTCCGCAAGGACAAGAGCCTCTGGACCGAGAACGACATCGGCAAGCCGGTCGTGCTCGCCGAGTGCCTGAACGAGAAAGACGAGGCGCAGATAGTTGTCGCCACAATCGACAAGCTCGTGCAACACGACGGCCTGTCGTACAAGGACTGCGCGGTCCTGTACCGCATCAACGCACAGTCCCGCGCCCTCGAAGAAGGCCTTATGCGCTTCGGCGTGCCGTACAGGCTGGTCGGAGGAACGCGCTTCTACCGCAGGCAAGAGATACGCGACCTCATCGCCTACCTCAGAGTCATCCACAACCCTCACGACAGCCTCAGCCTTGCACGCATCATCAACACTCCAGGCCGGGGCATCGGCCAGGGAACCCTCGCCAAGCTTCAGGCCTCGGCCAGCAAGCGTGACGAGTCGCTCTACGATGCGCTCAGGGAGATGGCGGCAAGGCCGGACCTGGCGGCCCGGGCCAGCAATGCGCTGGGCCGCTTCCTCGAGCTTCTCGACGGACTGCTCGCACGGAGCAAGGAGATTGCTCTGCCCGACCTCGTCGCGGAAATCCTCGTGCGGACCTCGTACCGCGGATACCTCATGGAGCACGACGACGGCGAGAGCCGCTGGGAGAACGTGCAGGAACTGAAGACCGTCGCTGCCGACTATGCCAACCTCGCCCACGGCGAGGCGCTGCCGGCCTTCCTCGAGAAGGTCAGCCTCGTGTCAGATACTGACGAGATGAACGGTGCTTCCGATGTCGTGACGCTCATCACGCTCCATCAGGCAAAAGGACTGGAGTTCCCGGCCGTGTTCATCATCGGGATGGAGGACGGCGTGCTGCCGTACCGAAAGTCGTTCGAGGACCCCGCCCAGATGGAGGAGGAGTGCAGGCTCTGCTACGTCGGCATGACAAGGGCGCGGCAGTATCTCTTCCTGTCCCGTGCGCACCGCCGCAGCCTGTTCGGGAACGGATTGGCCAACCCTCCGTCCCGCTACCTCAATCGCATCAATCCTGAACTCATCACAACGCGCGGCCTCTGGGGCGATGACGGTGTCACCGTCGGCGGAGCCGTGTACGCACAGCCGCTTGCCTACGGCGCGTCCGACGATGAGTTCCGCATTGGCGATTGGGTCCATCACAAGAAATTCGGCCAGGGGGTGGTCATGGACTGCTTCCCCGACAGGAACGACCTTGTCGTCACCGTCTCCTTCGAGGACGCAGGCGTGAAGCAACTGCTGCTCAGCCTCGCGCACCTCGAGAAGACCGAGAGCTTCAACAGTCTCCCTTGAGGACCTGTTGACACTCTACACGTAACCGTGTAAGCTCCAGTGAAATGGAACTTCACATACTGCCGCCCGATGTCGCCTCGCGCATAGCAGCCGGCGAGGTCGTGGAGCGCCCCTCATCCGTCGTCAAGGAACTCGTCGAGAACTCCCTTGACGCCGGTGCGAGCAAGATCGACATAGAGTGCCGACGAGGCGGCATCGACCTCATCTGCGTCGCCGACAACGGGTCCGGCATTCCCGCGTCACAGGTGGAGCTGGCTTTTCAGCGCTATGCAACGAGCAAGATTGGCTCCATTGACGACCTCGTCAACGTTCGGAGCCTTGGTTTCCGCGGTGAGGCGCTGCCGAGCATATCCGCGGTCGCCGACGTTGAGGTGTCGACCCGCGCCGCAGGAGAAGAACTGGGCAACTACGTCTACCTGCACGGCGGAACGGTCGCACAGAGAGAGGGCAGACCTCGCGCCATAGGAACGACCATCGCCGTGAGGCGGCTGTTCCGACATTTCCCTGCTCGACTCAAGTTCCTCAAGTCCGAGGGCACCGAGAACAGCCACAGTGCGCTCGTCGTGAGCCAGTACGCGCTCGCTTTCCCCCTTGTGAGCTTCAGCCTGTTGCTGGAGGACCGTCTTGCGCTTCGCAGCCCCGGCAGTGGCGACGCTCGCGACGTGGTTGCGCAGCTCTATGGCTCTGAGCTCGCCCGGGCGATGGTCCCGGTGCAGCTGTCCGCCGATTCCCTGGTCATCACAGGCCTCGTCGCTCCGGCATCCCTCTCGCGAGCGGGACGCGGACACCAGAGCACATTCGTCAACCACCGCTGGGTGCGCAGTCCGCTGCTGCAGCGTGCCATCGATGATGCGTACCGCGGACTGTTGCCCGAGGGGCGGCACGCAATTGCGGTCCTCGACATCCAGCTCCCTGCAGACCGCGTCGATGTGAACGTGCACCCGAGCAAGGCGCAGGTGAAGTTCGCCGACGAGCAGATGCTCTTCCGCCACATTCGCGATGCGGTGAGCGCTGCGCTCGGCAAGACCCGCATCGCCAGCGAGGCTCAACATCTGGTCGCACCGGGGACCGCAGCCCGGCAGACAGCATGGTCGGTGAGCGAGCCGGAGCCACTGGGGTCATCCTTCGGCACATTCTCGATGGATCCCTCCGCGGGCTCGACTTCCCTTCCTCCGTTGCGCATCCTCGGCCAGATACTAACGACCTACATCGTCGCAGAAGGTCCCGACGGCATGTACGTCATCGACCAGCACGCGGCACACGAGCGAGTCGTCTATGACCGCCTCCTCAAGCAACACGGGGCGCACAGCCCGGAGGTACAGGGGCTCCTGGAGCCACTCACGATAGAACTCAGCCCTGCCGAGGACGCAGCGCTCTCCGGCCTCATGGACGAGCTTGCGACGCTGGGGTTCGCGCTGGAGCCTTTCGGTGCACGCACACATCTGATTCGCAGCATCCCTGCATCTCTCGCCGGCAGTGATGTGGCAGCGACTCTGCGGGGGATACTACAGGATATGTCCCAGGGCGGTCAGGGAGAGACCTTCGAGAGGCTGGCGGAATCGATAGCGTGTCACGCCTCAGTTCGCGGGGGACAGCAACTCGCGCCGGAGGAGATGAGACAGCTTGTCCGGCAACTCGAGGACTGCGCGCAGCCGAGGACCTGTCCTCACGGACGCCCGACAATAGTCCACTTCAGCGTGCCTCAGCTCGAGAAGCTGTTCGGGCGCAGGACCTAGCCCGCGGTGTCGCTACGAACGGCAGCCCTCGCGTGATAGCGCAGGAGGCGGTTGCAGGAGCGCGACGCGTGCCGAATCGAGTTGTACACGGCGATTCCCGCCACGTAGCACTTCTCCCTCGCCTC
>JAUVYD010000039.1 GCA_030603265.1 Dehalococcoidia bacterium | reverse complement strand
TTCGGATGAAATGCTGGCTGCGGCGCGGCAGCACCTGCGCGGCTTCCCCAACGTGACGGTGCAGAAGGCCGATTGCATGGACTGCGGGTTCGCCCCGGAGTGCTTCGACGCGGTTGTCATAGTCAACGTCATCCACGTGGTAGAGCGGCCCTCCCTGGCCATTGCGGAGAGCTACCGCGTCCTGCGGCCGGGAGGCCGGCTGATAGCGATGGACGTGACGTCCGTTGGCATGAGTTGGCTCGAGCGTTCGAAGCTGGGTCTCAGGTACTTGAGGACGTTTGGCGCGCCGCCGAAGCAGGGTGATGGCAGTCTGAGTCCGCAACGGCTTGGTGAGTGGGTGGAAGCTGCGGGGTTCAGCGTGGACCGTGCCGAGATGCTGGACAGTCCTACCGGGTGCGTGTATCTCACTGCCATGAGAAGCGGCTCTCCAGCGTAGACTCTGCTGCCGGAAGAGGTGGAGTCCGGGACTTCAGCCCATTCGTGAGCAGCGTCGAGGGGGAACAGCATATTCACATCCTGGAGCTGGAAACGGGCACGGCCTATCTCCGGCCGGGGAGCTCGACGGCCAGGAGGGCGACTACGCCATCATCGAATGAGCGCGCGGGTCTTCGTGCTAGAATCGTCTGAGCTTTTCCCAGGAGGTTGAAGTGGACGTGCGTAAACGTGCTCAGTCGATTGTCGAAGAACTGGCGGCCGACCCTGTGCTTGGTGACTACCTTGACGTGGAGTCGGACCTTGAGATACCTGCTCCCGTGCGAGGCGGCGGCCACATCCGGCTGATGATTCTCGGTCAGGACCCCACTGTGGGGACGCGTCGGCGCCGGCGTGAGATAAGGACGGTGCTGGACATGAGGAACAGGGAGGGTCCGCTGCGGACCTACCTCTCATTCCTCTGTGCCTCGCTGGGACTGGTCATGGAGGAGCACGCGTACGTGACCAACCTCGTGAAGGGCTTCTTCACTGTGCCTCCGGCCCAGCTCAGGGATGTCGACCTTATCGCCCTCTCCGGACCTCACTGGCTTTCGCTGTTGCAAGAAGAGGTGGCGGAGTTCCCCGGCGTGTCTGTGCTCACGCTCGGGCAGCCGGTCCTCTCCTCGCTCAACAACCCGGGCGTGAGCCAGCAGGTACGCGACTACTGGGGCTATACGCCTGAGTGGGAACGCGGGCGCAAGGGCGAGTTCAGGGTCGTGGAGCCGGGGGACAACGTTCTTGGGCGCGTGCTGATTCCCTTTCCGCACATCAACACGGCGCGCAAGCATCGCTTCTACATTGCCCGCTGGGACAGGTACGTCTCCTTCGCGAAGGAGTGGGTCTGAGCGGGCTCACGCACCCTGTGTATGTCATACTCAGGTGACATGAACCGCAGCGGGCAGGGGCATGCGCAATCGCACCTGACAAGCTGTTGAGAGGAGATGGCCAGGATGGACCGGTTTTTCGTACCCGCACGGGCACCTGAAGATTGGACGCAATTCCGCGCGAGCACGGAGCGAAAGGATGGCTCTCCTGCGGACTCGCTCGCTCGTGCGTGGCTGAGAGCAGGCGGGTTCCCTCCCGCAGTGCAACGGGTCCTGGACGCCTCGGGAGAGGACACTCTGCAGGGGCTTGAGATGCTGGCGGCCTTCCCGGAGTATGAGTTGCCGCTGTTGGGTGATGACGGCCCGTCCACAAGTGACCTCTTCGTGCTCGCGAAGGGCAGGCGTGGCCTTGTGTCCGTGATGGTGGAAGGGACTGCAACGGGGGCGCTCGGTCCCATGGTGTGTGAATGGCTCGTTGAGGGCGCCAGGACGAAGATGCGGCTACTGTCTTACCTGTGTGAAGTCCTTGGCGCGGACATCGGGGAGATACAATCGGCGCGCTACCGCCTGTTCCTTCAGGCCGCCGGTGCGCTTGTCGTTGCGGAGAGATTCGAGGCGCCGACTGCGTTGATGGTCGTGCACTCCTTTGCGGGGACGGACGAAGGCTTTCGGGACTACTCTCTGTTCTGCCGGCTCTTCAGCACGACTGCCGTGGCCGACGGCGTTGTCGAGGCGCACCGCACTCAGATGCGCAGGCTCTTCCTCTCGTGGGTTCGGGACGCGGGCCATGAGTGACGCGGAATCTGAAGGGCCCTGTACATAGCGGGCGCTGATGCTTCTCTATGCAAGACAACGTCGCCTTTGCGCCGCACGGGTGACTGGCACGTGGCAGGGAGAGGTTCTGGCTGTGGCGATTGTCCGAACAGCCTTGTCTCCGTTCTGAGCGGTGAGCCTGCGGAAGCTCGCAAGAAGATGCAGGAAACGTGGGAATGGCAGCGACAGGGAGATGACGATGAGCGTGTTTGAGGAGCTCTCCAGGAGCTTCGGTGGGTAGTCTCCGTCAGAGGGTCCCGGCGGCGGATTCCGCATTGACCTGTGCGGCAGCGAAGTCGTCGCGAGACAACTCCATCACCCACATGTCGGCGAAGGTCTCGTCTGCCATCTCAAAGGCCTCTTTGAGCAGTTCGGTCTTCTTGAAGCCGACCTTCTCGTATGAGCGGATGGCGGGCTCGTTGCCGGGGAAGACGGTGAGCACGAGTACGGACAGCTCCAGCTCGTCGAAGGCGTAGTCGGCGGCCAGCCGAAGTGCTATTGTACCGAGCCCACGGCCGCGGTAGTCCTTATCCATGATGGCGAGGCCAATCTCGGCGCCGGTGCCGCCTTCCCTCACGCCCTTGAGAGATAGATAGCCGACCGGTGTGCCGTCTGCCGTGCTGACGATGCTCAGGGCGACGGTCCGGCCGCCCATTAAGTGGGGCACGGTGATGTTCTCAACGTAGCGCAGGAATCGCTCCGCGTCGTCCGGGTCGTAAGGCTTCCAGCCCATCGTGTCGATGAGCACCGGGTCGGCGGAAAGCGACAGGTACCGCGCGACGTGGGAGTCTTCCAGCGGGGCTAACCGTACGGGAGGTTCGTCGTCCATAGACAGCAGTAATGTATCACAACGGCCGGGATGATGTGCAAACGCCCGCCGGGTGGGCCTGCGCCCATCCCGCAGGCGCCACGAGTCGTGGCCCTTGGGGTGGTGGGGCCTGTCGCGGTGGTTCGCCAACCGTTCCTGCCCGTGCAGATGTCCCACATCTGGCGTATCATTGCGCCACTGAAATGACGGCGGATGGCAGACATGGGTGACGTTCACTGAATGACCAGGTACAACGTCGAGGAGAAGGTGCGACGGCTGACCATGTTGCGCAACGTGGGAGAGAAGACGGCCCGCGCGCTGCTGGACCTCGGTATTGAGACCCCGGAGCAGATGTTCGAGGCCGACCCCGAGACGCTTTTCGAGGAGATGAAGCACCGCCGGGGCGGGAAGCTCGACCGCTGTGTCCTCTACCTGTTCCGTGGAGCGAAGCACGGCATCGCTTGGCCGGAGTGCAAGGACCCGTTCACGCCACCCGGCAGACCGGTTTGAAGGATTCCCGCGTCCGTGCTATTCACGAGTATGAGAGTTGGACAGCGGTAGTACTACGATGCCTGACCTCTGAGCGACACGGAAACACGCTCGCCATGCGGAACGTCGACAACCACGATGAATGCCTGAGGGATCCGTGACTGTCCATACGCAGTCCCCGGAACCACTCCACGTCTTCGGTCCGGTGCCCTCGCGGCGCTTCGGCCAGAGCCTGGGCATCAACACTATCCCTCCGAAGACCTGCAGCTACTCCTGTGTCTACTGCCAGCTTGGCCGTACGAGCCACCTCACCGTGCACCGCGAGCCTCACTGCGACCCCGGAGAGTTGCTCGGGGACGTCAGGTCCACGCTCCGGAAGCTCGCGGAGAAGGGCGAGCAGGTTGACTACCTCACCTTCGTGCCGGACGGGGAGCCGACACTGGACTCCAGGATCGGAGACCAGCTCGACCTCCTGCGGCCGACCGGCATACCACTCGCGGTTATCACGAACGCGTCGCTCCTCTCAGATGGTGATGTGCGCCGAGACCTCGCCAGGGCCGACCGCGTCTCCGTCAAGCTGGACGCCGTGCGCCACGAGACATGGCGCCGTGTCGACCGTCCGCACGGGGACCTGCGGCTCAGTGATGTGCTGGATGGCGTGCTCCAGTTCGCACGGGAGTTCAAGGGGGAGCTGGATACCGAAACCATGCTCGTGAAGGGAATAAACGACTCGCCTGACGACCTGAAGCCGCTGGCCGCCTTTCTCGAGTGGCTGAAGCCACAGCGCTCGTACATCTCCATTCCGCTTCGCCCGCCGGCGGTCGAGGGAGTCCTGTCCCCCGGGGAGGACGTTCTCGTGCGCGCGTACGAGATACTGTCCGGGTCGGTGAAGCAGGTGGAACTGCTCATCGGCTTCGAAGGAACCTCCTTCGCCTCGACGGGCGATGCTGAGGCAGATCTTCTGGCCATCACATCCGTCCACCCGATGCGTTCGGACCAGGTGGAGGCCTTCCTCGAGAAGACCGGGAGCGGCTGGGAGATGGTGGAGTGGATGGTACGGCAGGAGAAGCTGAAGGAGGTCACTTTTGGTGGCCACCGCTTCTTCATCCGCCGATTTCGGGCACGGTGAGACGGAACGGCCCGAGGCCTGTTCCCCCGCGCTGAGCCATATGGTAGACTGAGCAGACTACATAAGGTTTGTTCGACTGTTACTCTCCATGGGGGTTGAGGCTGCAACACGAGGGGTCAAAACCGCACAGGAATCCATCCACCCGCACCGATAGCCTCCACGGCCTATCCGAGTTGCGTGCGTCCGAAGAGACGTACCGCAGTATTGTCACGAACCTCAACGACATTGTGTACACGGTTGACGCTGAGGGCAGAATCACGTACATCAGCCACCAGGTTGAGAGCATCTCTGGCTACAAGCCCTCCGAGTTGATTGGACGTCCTTTTGCGCAGTTGATCCACCCTGAAGACCTGCCCGGCGTGCTGGATTCATGGAAGGGAAGACAGGAAGGCAAAGCAGGACCCTCTGAATGTCGCGTTGCGGTGAAGAACGGCCAGTATCGCTTCGCTCGCGCATCCGCCCGCCCGCTGTTTCAAGGAGGGGAGTTCGCCGGAGTGGCCGGCATCATCACCGACGTGACCGAGCAACATGAGGCTGAGAGCGCTCTGCGCGAGAGCGAGCAGAAGTACAGGGCGCTCTTCGAGCAGTCCATCGACGCGGTCGGCCTTACGACCCTGGAGGGTCACGTCGCCGAGGCCAACGCAAGCTTGTTCCGGCTCTTCGGCTACTCGCCCGGGGACCTCGAGTCGCTCAACGCTCGCGACATGTATGCAGAGCCCGGAGACAGGGACATCTTCCTCCGGAAGATAGCGGAGAAAGGCTCTCTCGTTGATGATGAGGTGCGCTTCAAGAAGAAGGACGGCACGGTGATGGACTGCCTGCGCTCGGTGACCGTGCGCCGCGCCGCCGATGGCAGCGTGATGGGCTACCAGACCGTCTTCCGCGACATCACGGAGCGCAAGAGGATGGAGACAGAGCTGCTTCAGTCGGAGGAGAACCTGAGATTTCTCACGGACAACGTTGCCGACATAATCTGGACCACAGGCCTCAACTTTCGCACGACGTACGTGAGCCCTTCCATCGAGAAGGTGCTCGGGTTTTCTCCGGAGGAGCGAAAGCGACAGCGCCTTGATGAGATAGCAACGCCGGACTCCGTCCGGAGGATTCTCGAAACCCTCCAGAAGGAGCTCCAGCGAGACGCAGGAGGCGACAGCGACCCGGAGCGGTCAGTCACACTCGAAGTGGAATACTACCGCAAAGATGGCTCAACCGTCTGGATGGAGAACCTGGTGAGGCCGATACGAGATTCCTCAGGCGCCGTCGAGGGCCTGCTGGGGGTCTCCCGTGACATCACCGATCGAAAGAGGACAGAGGCAGCTCTGCGTGAGAGCGAGGAGAAGTACAGGGCGCTGTTCGAGCAGTCCAGCGACGCGGTCGGCCTGACGACCCTGGAGGGTCGCATCGTCGAGGCCAACGCAAGCTGGGCCCGGCTGTTCGGCTACTCGCCGAGGGACCTCGAGTGGCTCAACGCTCGCGACCTGTATGCAGAGCCCGAGGACACAGGGACGTCTTCCTCCGGACAATGGCGGAGAAAGGCTCCATCAGTGATGGTGAGGTGCGCCACAGGAAGAAGGACGGTACGGTGATGGACTGCCTGCGCTCGGTGACCGTGCACCGCGCCGCTGATGGCAGTGTGATGGGCTACCAGTCCGTCTTCCGCGACATCACAGAGCAGAAGAGGGCCGAACGCGCTCTGCGTGAGAGCGAGGAGGAATTCAGAACGCTGTTCGAGCTGTCGCGGGACGCCATCGATCTTGTGAGGCCGGATGGCACATTCATGGACGTCAACCAGGCGTGGCTCGACCTTTTCGGCTTCTCCCGTGAGGAGCTCTCGAGCATCACGGCATACACCATCTACGAGAACCCGGCGGAGCGCGACGCCGTTCTCCTGAAAGAGCTCCGCGAGACGGGCGGAATCACTGACGCCGAGCTCCGCTTCAGAAAGAAGGACGGCACGGTCATGGACTGCCTCTGCAACATCGTTGCGCGCCGGGATGAGACAGGCGCCATCATGGCCATCCAGAGCAGCACCCGGGACATAACCGAGTCCAACAGAGCCCGCCGGGAGCTGCAGGACTCACGCGACAAGCTCAACGAACTGCACGCCTATCTCGTCAACGGCCGCGAGGCGGAAAGGGCCGCCATCGCGCGGGAGCTACACGACCAGACATCTCAGGCTCTCAACGCGCTAAGGCTGGACCTGTCCGGTGTCAGGCGCCGGGTAGCCCGCGGCAAATCCATCGGCCCGGTATCGCTCGACCGAATGATGGAGCTGGTTGACAACATCTCCGGGGATGTGAGACGGCTGTCCTCCGACCTGAGGCCCGGTGTGCTCGACGATATTGGTCTCTCGGCTGCAATCGAGTGGAACGTGCAGGAGTTCGCGTCACGGACGGGACTACGAACCAGCCTCCAGCTCAGCGCCGATGACTCCACCATAGCCGCGAGTCATGCAACCACGCTGTTCCGCGTCCTGCAGGAGCTTCTTTCCAACGTAGCCCGCCACGCACAGGCGAGCGCTCTGTCCGTGAGCCTGCGCAATCCCGGCGACAGTCTGGTTTTGACGGTTACCGACGACGGCCGCGGAATCACCGATGATGAGTTATCCGGCAGCCGATCGCTCGGAATCAGCAGCATACGCGAGCGTGTCCACATCTTCGGCGGCAGCGTGGTCATCCGCGGTGAGCCGGGCAAGGGGACAACGGTCGAGGTGACCATCCCCATGCAACCGCGCCTGTTGTGACGTGACCTCCCTCTGACACTCCCACTCGTCCGCTGTAACTGTTCCATGGATGACTGAGAGTCAACGAGTTCCTGTACGGCAAGCAGGACAGGGACACTGCGGCCATTGTCGCTGTTCCCAACACGCCCGGTCAGACCAGACGCTGGAGAAGCAGCCGCAATGGAGCCTTCAGTGAAGGGGCAACGCAGGTTTCGGTCCAGAGAAGCGGACGCCTGGTGCGACACACTCCTTCCCGTGATGGACGTGACGGTCATTCGCCACCGCCGGTGTCTACGAGAGCAACGCGTTCCCTGTCGCTGCAGGCCTGGGGCATGAGGTGGTGATGGGTGGCGGGGCTCCTCTCACGCATCAGCGGCAAGTTCGCCTGGATGAGCACCACAAGCCCCCTTGAGAGCATAGAAGACACCGTCTCAGATTCCGTGTGCAGACAGCAGCGAAACGGGCGCAGTCAACCGACTCTTTCGTTCGCATGAGACGGTGTGCTAAGGTTTTCGTTCTGGTGAGCGAACTCGAACCACACTCCACAGCCGATCCACACAGCAGCTCCGGGATGGCGCGTGTCGTGGAGAGGGCTCCCAGCCGTCCGTTCTGGAAGTCACAGCGCGCCTACATCCTCGCCTCGGTCGCAGCCGTGGTAGGGTTGGGGAACATCTGGCGCTTCCCGTACATGGCGGGGCAGAACGGCGGCGGCAGCTTCGTGGTCGCCTACGCCATCTGCATCCTCGCCATCGGCATCCCCATAAGCGTCCTCGAAGCGAGCGCGGGCAATCTGGTGGATCGCGGCCCTGTGGGCCTCTTCCGCCACATCAACCCGCGGTGGGGCCCGTGGGCGGGATGGTTCCTCGTGACCATGCTCGTGGCCATCATGAGCTACTACCTCGTCGTCAGCGGCTGGACGCTTGGCTATGCGGTGGACGCGGTGAGAGGCGATTTGAAGACCTTCGAGGAGTTCACAGCCGGCTTCAACTCGCTCTGGTACCTGCTCGCAATCGGGGGGCTCTGTTTCCTTGTGCTGCTGCGAGGGCTGCGAGGCCTCGAGGTGACAGGCCGGGTGCTCCTCCCTCTCCTGGTAGTCATAGTCGGCGGGCTCGCCATCTACGCGCAATCGCTCCCGGGTGCGCATGAGGCGCGGGAGTTCTACCTTCGCTTCGATGCGCGGGCGCTGCTGGAGCCGCATCTCTGGCGCATGGCGGCCTCTCAGGCGTTCTACTCACTTGCTATCGGCCAGGGCGTACTCATCACCTATGGGAGCTACGTCCCCAAGAACGTCAACGTGGTAGCCTCATCAACAGCAGTCGCCCTTACGAACTCCGCGGTGTCCATCACCGCCGGGCTCATGGTCTTCCCCATCGTCTTCACATTCGGCATTGCGCCGGACACCGGCAGCGCACTCTCGTTCACCGCCTTCCCGCAGGTCTTCGGCTCGCTGCAGGGTGGCCTCTACATCGGCTTTGCCTTCTACCTGTTGCTTTTCGCCGCCGCGTTCAGCTCATGCGTTGGCGGGCTTGCTGTCGTACTCGCGCCGGTGAGAGACGAGTTTCGACTCAGCCGCAGGAAGGCCGCGCTTGTCGCTGTTGGCGTGACCACGGCCCTTGGCATTCCCTCAGCCCTCAGCTTCTCCTCTCCCGGCCTTCTGGTCGGAGGCATCCCGTTCCTGGACTTCATGGACCTCGTAACGGG
>JAUVYD010000019.1 GCA_030603265.1 Dehalococcoidia bacterium | reverse complement strand
CAGAAGGAGGATAGCAGCTTTGAGCATAAGCCCTGGGTAACCCCCATCGGGGGCGCGCCGGCAACAGCTTGACGGCTGTCGTGGGACAGCTATGCCTATCATCAGGCACGGGCTGTCGCTGTTGCTCTCATCCGTGCTCTCTGGTTGATACTGGGCGTCTTCGACGCCGGACAACGGCCCATCACCGTCCAAGAAACCGCCTCAGCGTGGCGGCAAAGCCCACATGCACCCACCGTTTCCATCAATCCACGGATTACGGTCAAACGGGACGTATTGACGCAACGGACAAGACGCGGATAAAGTAGACGAATTACAGCGCTGCCTGCGTTGACCCCCAGCTCTGGCGTTTCCCCCGGGTGCACGGTCCGGCAAGCCAGGATGTGGTATCTCGTGCAGGCAAGAAATCATCAGGGGGATATCCAATGAAGAAGATAACCTGGCTCCTTCTCACCGGGCTGCTGCTCATCGGAATCGTTGTTCCCGGCTGCAGCTCAGGAACAGCGAAACTCCAGGTCGCAACCGATGCCACCTGGCCTCCATTCGAGTTCATCGACACCAAGACCACCGAAATCAAGGGCTTTGACATCGACGTCATGACAGCCATCGCGGAGAAGGCCAGCCTTGACATCGAGTTCGTCAACGTGGGCTGGGACCCGTTGCTGGCCGGTATGGCACAGGGGACGTACGACCTCGCCATTTCGTCCATCACCATAACTGAAGACCGCAAGAAAGAAATGCTCTTCTCCGACCCGTATTTTGCCGCCGGACAGATGGTCGTTGTGGCCAAAGACAATAGCAGCATCACCGGCCATGAGGACCTCGACGGCGTTGTCGGGGCGCAGATAGGAACGACCGGCGCGTTCGAAATCGACAAGATCGATGCGGCCACACTCAAGACCTACGATGATATCGGCCTGGCGTTCCAGGATCTAATCAATGGGCAGATCATCGCCGTGGTCTGCGATAATCCGCTGGCCCTCGACTACGTCAAGGAAAACCCCGACAAGATGAAGACAGTCGGCGAAGCCTTCACCGACGAGTACTACGGCATCGCCATTGCCAAAGCTAACGCAGACATCGTCGGCCCAATCAATGACGCCATCGCGGCCCTCAAGGCCGAAGGCAAGTTCGACGAACTATCCAAGAAGTGGCTCCAATAGGTAGACCTTGTCACCGTTAGGCCTGTTCAAGAAGACGGGCGGCCCGGGTGCGAGACGGCCGGCCCCGGGTGAGGACCCTGTCCCCACCCGGGAAGAGCTGGGCCGGGTGCCCGGGGCTGACCTCGGCTATCGGCTCGACCCCTGGTGGTGGCTCGTGGTGGCCATCACCGGTCTGGTTATCGCCCTCATCGTCTGGCGGGCGGACCCTTTCCTGGATATCTTTCTCTTTGTCCGCGACGGGGTAGTCGTCACCATTGTCCTGACACTGTCCTCGTTCGGTCTGATTCTCATCGTCGGGTTGCTCGGCGGGCTGGGAAGGATTGCCAGGAACCCTGTTGTCCACTTCGTCGCGTCACTCTACGTTGAAATCGTGCGGGGCATTCCGCTCCTCGTGCAACTCATCTGGTGGTATTTCGCCGCTCCGGTGGTCATCCAGGCCGTCGGCACTGCCCTGCATATCAGCGCCCTTGCCGAGTACCGGGCAAACGCCATTCTCCTGGCAATCATAGGGCTGGTAGTTTGCTACGGCGCGTACATGAGTGAAATCTTCCGTGCAGGTATCCTGAGCATCCATCGTGGGCAGATGGAAGCGGCCCGGAGTCTCGGGATGAACTACTTCCAGGCAATGCGGTACGTGATTCTGCCGCAAGCGATGCGCGTGGTGTTGCCGCCGGTGGGAAATGAGTTCATCATGCTGATGAAGGATACCTCTCTCGTCAGCGTCGTCGCCGTGGCCGACCTTACCCGGCGGGGACGGGAGTTCATGGCGGTCCATTTCAACCCTATTGAAGTCTGGACGCTCGTCGCCTTGCTGTACCTCATCATGACCCTCTTTTCGGCCAGATTCATTGCGTGGCTGGAGAAGAGGAGGGGAGTGGGGAGTTCATAGTGGCGGAACCCATCATCCACATTGAGAATATCCACAAGTCCTTCGGCCACATCCACGCGCTGCGAGGGGTGAGCCTTGATGTCGAGGTTGGGGAGGTCGTGGTGATTTTCGGGCCTTCCGGGTCGGGAAAATCGACGTTGCTCCGGTGCATCAACCACCTGGAAGTGCATGAGTCCGGCCTCCTCGTCGTACATGGGATACACCTTAAGGGTGCCCGCGATATCAACGCCGTCCGCCGTGAAGTGGGAATGGTGTTCCAGTCTTTCAATCTGTTCGGGCACCTTACCGTGATGGACAATCTGACCCTGGCCCAGTGGGTGGTGCGGAAGCGACCCAAGGCCGAGGCGAGGGAAACGGCCCTGGCGCTCCTCGCCAAGGTCGGTATCTCGGAGAAGGCAGACTGCTATCCCAGCGAGCTTTCCGGCGGGCAGCAGCAGCGTGTGGCAATTGCGCGGGCTCTGGCCATGAATCCGAGCATAATGCTCTTTGACGAGCCGACGAGCGCGCTCGACCCGGAGATGATCAAAGAGGTGCTGGATGTCATGCAGACGCTGGCCCGTGAAGGCAAGACAATGGTGGTGGTCTCACACGAGATGGGCTTTGCTCGCGCCGCGGCCAGCCGCTGCATCTTCATGGATGAGGGGCAGATCGTTGAGGAAGGGCCGCCGGACAGGCTTTTCTCGGCTCCCGAGAAGGAGCGAACCAGGACCTTCCTTTCCAAGGTATTGCAGCTCTAGGGTACTGCCGTGCCCTCAGCGCCTGCGCGAGTACCTTGTGGGCGAGATGAATGCTCACGACGAAGCCTTCGAGCAGGTCCCTCCGCTTGGTGACTACGGGGACTACGTGCTCGCCTACTACGACTGCTCCGTGCGAAACGTCAACAGCTAGGCACGCCAAGAGTGCCCCAAGGCCACGGCATCATCGTGGTGTCGGGGCGTTACCTATGCGAATGGCTTATGTTGGAGCCCATCTTCACCTCTATCTATGCGCCGCCATTGTGTTTCCAACAGTCTAGCCAATGCTAGAATGGACTCATGCTCGCCCGGCAGAACAACCATGCGTTTATCGACGGCACCAATCTGCACAAATCCCTTCAACGCAGCGGCCTGCAAATCAACCATGCCAAGTTTCGCCAATACCTTCGTGAGAAGCTCGGCATCACGAAGGCATACTACTTCCTTGGCTATGTCGGAGGAAATGAAGGACTGTACGCGGACCTGCAAGCGGCAGGCTACACTCTCGTCACCAAGCCGACTCTCCAACTTGCGAGCGGGCTTGTCAAGGGCAACTGCGACACAGAACTGGTTCTGACGGCGGCAACGACGCTCGACTCCTATGACCAAGGAGTGCTGGTTTCCAATGACGGAGACTTCACGTGCCTGATTCGTTATTGGAAGGGGCGCGGCCAATTCAAGAGCCTGATAGCTTCAAGCCGCGATAACTGTTCGCGACTGCTTCGTGTTGCGGCGGAACAGCGGGTAATCTACGTGGACGAGGCGAGCGTCAAAGTGGGGCTGAAAAGAATCGAGGGGAAACACTGTAAGGACGGAACCTTACAACCTTCCCCCTCATCGTGATGCTACAAACGTAACACCGAAAAAGGGCCGGTGTCAAGTTTTTGACAGGCATCTAAGGACTTCTAGGGACTTCCACGGGCTAATGCTGACAGTCTGCCGGAAGGGACAACCCGCATTCGCGTGTGCTATTGAGAGATGGGCAGCAGACTCCACGCAATACCCTCCTCCGGGCGACCGTACGACCACCACTCCCTGTCCGCCAAGTGACCTTGCTGACTCCCAGGCCCGTCTCGTAAAAGGCGGCTTCTGGGCAGGCAATAGAACGAGAAGAAGGAACATTCGACCCTGCCGCCCCATGAAGACAGGCGACCCTTCCGCGAGATCCTTCCGGTACTGCTGTGCAGACCAGAAGGCCAGTGACGCTTCCCGACAGCCTTAGGTTCTACCAGCCACCGATTGGGTGACAACGCCTACTCCAGCTTTCAGGGATTCAGTCCAATCGCCGATGAAGTAATTGACAGTCACGCGAACAAGCCAGCCGGACCGGACAAGCGCCCGGCCCTGCCGACCTGCAATACTCACGCGTTAGTAGCTGATGGGAGTGCGAACTTCAACAGGGCCTTCCGCCATGTCTCTCTGAAACAGTTCCCGGAGGCGACGAGAGACCGGGCCCGGCTTTCCGTTGCCTATCGTCCTTCCATCGTATCTGACAACGGGCAGCACCGACCCGCTCGTCAAGAGGATGATCTCCGCGCTCTCATAGACCTCATCCTGTGTGATATCTGTCTGACAGATCCCTTGCAGTTCTCCACTGGCAATCAACTCCTTGCCGAGTTGGGCCGCTCGGACAAGGCCAGTGCCTTTCAGCATGCGCGCAAACGTTGGATACTTGAATACGCCTTCCTGGCTGACAATAGTTACATTCTCGGTTGACGACTCGGTCATGCGTCCTTTTTCGTCGAACCAGATACCGAAATCCGCGTTGTTCCGATGAGCCTCCATCTCCACCAGGGCATTGAGTAGATAGTCAGTCGACTTCACCTGAGAATAGAAGCCCAACTTCAGCGGCACATGGGCCGTTACCGCAGATGCTCCTTCGTCAAGGAAGTGAGACGGAAAGTTCTGGTCCACCGTCGTCCCTAGTACGACAACGTACAGGTGACTCCTATCAGTTGTTGTTGGGTCACAGGCGAAGCTTCCGATTCCGCGAGTGGCGAACATGCGCACGCCGCCGTCTCTGGCACCCGAAATGGCGATGGTCTCCAGCGTAATCTGCTTGATTGTGTCCAGGTCAAACGCCAAATCCAGCGAGATTATCTCTGCCGATCTCTTCAATCTTGCCATGTGGGCCTCGAAACAGTACGCGTGGCCACCGACAACAGGGAAGTATTCAAAGATTGCATCGCCACGATTCACTACACGGTCATCTATCGGTATGACCATCAAGGCTGGGTCTGTCACAACTCCACCGAAAACACTGGAGTACATGGCAAGGTAGTTAGAACCACCCGGCTCGCGCCACTTGGGAGCCTTGCAAAACACTTCGTCTCTGGACAGTATCTTAAGACTCATTGTCCCCCCTCCTTTTCCCCTCACCATACCCTACAACAGAGTCCACTTCAAGCACCATCGATATTGTCCGGCGCATTTTCTTACCCCAGCTTCGTCCCTATCCAGCACTGCTCCCTCCCGCTCCAGGTCGAGGACCAGTCGACACTGACCGTTGCACAGTCCCCCGGGGGCATCTGGCGGTTGCACCCCAGGGATCCACCCGGCTCTACGTGCGCTCGGATTCCTCATTCTCTATCGCATCGACATCCACCATGCCAATGCTTTGCGTCAAGCCAAAGCCCCTGATGACATCACGGCTGTTTGGCGGACACCCCTGAACAAAACAAGCCTCCTTTCTGAATCTCGCAAGACAGTTCCCTACGAGCAGCAATCGATCCCGAGATACTTCAGGGAGACTCTCGGCCTTCCCGCACACCACCGTCCACCCAGCCGTCTTCTCCAACAGGTTCGCTTCTTTGAGATCAAACAGCGTACTGAGAATCTGGTTTCTGCAGCCACTGCACGCCTTGTCGCCCACGACGATGTTGAGGCCAGGTGGGAACGGAATAGCTTCGGTAATCGCCTCTTCTGAGCGCTTGAAGCGGTGCTGCACATTGCCAATAGTGTCACCAACCACTTCGATTTCACTCAGATCCCCAACACCGAGCGACCGCTGAGCCGCTTCCCGGATGCAACCGCACTCATGGAGATCGAACCCCATCACCGCACTCGTAACAGTGTCCACTGCAACTACATCTCGTCCGGCCACGATCAGATTCATCTCCAGAGCTTCGCCGAAAGCAGGCCCCAGTCCCTGCATGGCGACAATGCCATCGACCACTGCGAAAGACGGCTTGACCACCGTCAGGAGGTCGGCTGTGCTCTGGAACACGCCGTAAGTGTGATGGAACTTGCGCTTCCACGCATCCGGGAGCACACCCTTCATATTCTTAATGGAGAGCGTCACCCCCGCTTGGTCATGTGTCTTCATCTTCGGCACGCTGATTATGGCGTCCGCTTCAACCACCAGCCTGGGCAGTGATACCTCCTTCAATGCCACTCCGTGCGGCACCGGGACAGTGACAAGCTCAGTCCCTTTCTGCTTCAGGTTGACCACCTCATAGCCTTCGTCCCGAAGTCTATCGTAGCCAGCCATACGGATCGCTTCTTCGGTATCGAGTCCCACGAACGAAGACTCAGCTATGATGGGGCGGCCCCCACCTTCTCGCACCATGTCGGCAACTACTCTGCAGATGATGGGACTGGTAGTCGCTCCACTCTCTGGAGGCTTTGGAGCTACAAGGTTGGGTTTGATGATTACCGTCTTGCCTCTTGCAGCGATCCCCACCAGACCGCCTGCGAGGTCCACGGCTTTCCTGACAGCAGCCTCTATCTGTTGCTCACTTGGCTGTTCCTGTGTCCTTACGAGCGCAACTTCTGTCTTTGACATGACGCATCCCTCCAATAGTCCACAATAGTTACTGAATCGCTTGAGTAATGCGAGACCGGGGCCAGCAATCGATAGCCCCAGCAACGACAATGTACCCGAGATTCCACTATATGACTCGAAAGGCGCCGGGTCAAACAGGCGACCTATAGTCGGCTCAAGGTTCACCGGGACGAGTCAGGCTATCCGGATACCGGAAACCTCCTTGAAAGCAAGCATCTTGACAGAGTGCTGCGAAAGGGCGAGTCGCACAGCCACAAAAGCAGCTAAGAAGTGGCTGAACGGGAAGAGTTTCTGGTCGGGGTGAGAGGATTCGAACCTCCGACCACCTGAACCCCTTTCATCACGACGGCGTACCATTACGTACAAACCAGTCGTTCTGCGACTACCCCCCCGCCGTCACTCTCTTCGTGGAGTATCATCCAGTGCCAGCCTGTACTAATCAGAATGCTGGCAAAATGTTGGCGAGAGCCCGTTCGTGCTTTGTTCGCAGGCCGACGTGTCGGTTTTGATTCACCAATCCCAAAGGCCACCCCCGTCTTTCCCATTGGGTGACCCCGGAGAAAATGCGCGACCTACTTGAGAAGTTCGCCGTTGGCCGCGAGAGCCTCGCGATCAATGGCGGTGCCGGGGTTTCTTCGTTGCATGCTGTTCACAACCGCGACTGATGCTGCTACGATGTCTTATGGCGCGTCGGAAGTCGGAACAGAGGCATCACAGTATTTCGTCGCTGCTTGCTGCAGCGTGCGCGCTGATTACCACACTGGAGTCGCCATGCCGATGCGACACACGGGAGCAAGGTCAATGTTGAGGGAGTGCTTGACTACGAGGCTTATCAATGTCGTCCTCATAGTGGGTCTGCTATTCGTTTCTACACCGGCTGGACCAGTTGCTGCCAAACCCGTCACCAATCTAGCGGTTGATGTGTGGATGGACAAAGGGGGACAGGGTCAGGGTACGCCCGGCGGACAATACAACCTGGGTGAAGAACCTGTCATATTCTTTTCGGTCAGCATTGGTTGCCAGGCTCGCATAACCTTGTCGGGCCCCGGCGGAACGAATGCCTGGGACGTACAGGCAATGTATGGGCCGGTGTATCAGATGACTCTGGGAGTTACTGAGGCTGCTGATATTGGCCAGTGGCATGTTGTTCTAGATGCGGAGACCTCTACGGGTGATCAAGCGGCGTCCGATATGACAAGCTTTGTCGTAGTTGCGCCAGAGCCTGCTACCACGCTACCCGAGTCTTCTCCATCGTGGATACTCTCCCCCGCACCTCAACCAGAGGCATCGCCAGGTTCAAGTTCAACACCCGAGACGACTGTCGCGGAATCGGTGCCGATCAGTCCGAAACTGGCGACTGTGGTTGATGCTCTGGTTGCGATGAAGATGGCTAATGGCTCCTCGCCTGTAGATCTCAACCTCGATGCTACCGATGATGGCAAGATCACCCCGGAGGACGCTCGCTCTATACTGCGATGGGCGGTCAATAGCCAATCCTTTTTCGGCATGGCTTTTGATCCCGAGCGTCTGCAAGTCACGGGACAAGGAGAAGACGGGCCTGCTACGTGGGTTTACACGTTCCCCCGACAGGAAGTGGCCAGGGATGTCTTTCTGGATAAGACCATGGCACTGGAAAAGACATCATCCGGGTATGAACAACGGATAACGCTGGAGTTCGAGAACACCAGCGATACTGAGATCGAGTACTGGCACACGGAAGTCATCCCCAAGTCTTTTGCTGCCCATGTCGACGATATCCGGTTCTCCCGTCAACCTGACAGAATCATCGACCCCGATCCGTGCGTGGCCTTCGGCGTAATAGTCACCGCGCTGGCAGGGGTAGCTATAGCCCTGGCTGTTGACACGGCAGGCACGTGTGAATACGTGCAGAGCTCCGTGGAGGCGGGTGCCGGTGCGATTGGTGGTCTTGTCTCTCGCCCGTATATGAAGCCAAGCAGATTCGACGCGCTAAGCGCAGAAGAGCAATGCACGTTCATTAAAGAGGCGCTTGAAGCGCACTTAGGGGATATACAGAGCAGTGCCCAGAGGAACAACGTACCGCCTTCCCTTCTGGCTCTTACCATCCTTAACGAACTGATCGCCTATGGTCCTGTGGACCAGGCTCAAGAGCATATCGCCAACTTGGGCTCATCGGGTATGGCACAGCTGCAAATTGAGAGGGCAATCGACCATTATCTGGTGGACGTTACTGAAGAGGAGATAGACAACCACATACAGGCCCGCTTTGCCCTTAACAATGCCGTCGATGCCTCCCTTGACCATCTCACGGTGGCAATGCTATCAGAGACAAACCGCATGAGAACCAGACAGTACCTGGTGTGGGAGAAGCTCAACCAGGACAAGGATGCGGTCGAGGCTGCGGCACGGGAAATCAGCTACCAACTGGATCGAATGAATGAGAATCAGGATAAGAGTTGGGGAAGCTTCTTCCTTGAAGGACCGATTGACCGAAGCGATATCTATGCCAATATCAAAGTGAGAGCACCACGCGAAACGGACCCAGAGAAGATACGTCTCATGCAGAAGAAAGCTCTGGCTCTCATGGTGGGGGGCATCTATAACACACCTGACCTGGCGAAGACTGTGAAGCCTATGACCGCAGACCCGTATTCGGGGAATTTCGATGGCGGTGAGACCTTCAAGAACGGTGTCAATCATGGTCATTGGGCCGCCCTCTTCGTAGAGGCGCTTGAACGATGCCTGCCCATCGATGACAAGGAGGCTCCACAACCGCAGGTAGGGCTCCGAGGAGTTAATGAGTGTCTGCTGAGCATTCGGTGCAAACTCTGTGGTCGAGACAGAGAAACGGGTGACCTGCGTTGCGAGGATGAACCCAGTACGTTCCTTTGTAAAGGCAGCGTTTCAGAATACGAATCAGGATACAGGTTTGTCGGCTCACAAACGACAGAAGGAAGTCACGGAGCGATCGTTACGAAGGTGACTGTCATGCTTGATGCCGCTTGTAGCAGGGTAACAAGTTTTGAGGCATCTACCACCGGAATGGACGGTGAGGGGCTTGTGACGGTTGTTGTTGCAGGAAGAGACCTGGGGTCCTCGCCGGAGGCCGAAAGGTTAGCGCAGTCTGAAGGCCTTTCCGGTGCGGTGTATGCAGTGCAAGGCTTCGACACATGCAGCCACATTACTCGCATGGAGACTAATCAAGGGAAGATGACCTACGAATGCAACGCTAATAGCATGATAACTCTTGTTCTGGGTAATGACCTGTTAGGCCAGATAATGAGAGCACAGGAAGGTCGGTAGCCATCCCCGCTGCGGGATTACTAATGATTGAGTTGTACGACGAATAGTACAGGTGGCCAGATTCTTGAATACCGCAAGAGCATTGCGTAAGACCAGAGGATTGACGAAGACAGGTGCATAGAAATCATACAGGCATACGACTACGGAGCTGGCTCGTCTGTGTTGCAGCACTCACGGCGTGCAGTCTCTCTCTATCAGGCTGCATCGCAGAAGGGCCTTCCGAATTTGAGATGCCTCTCAAAGAGGAGCCTTCCGACTTTGAGGTACCTATCTATCTGAGAAATGCTCACGATATTGGCTGCCTGCAACTTGAACTCACATACGATCCGGAGGTACTCAAGGCACTCGAAGTGATAGAGGGGGATTCATCGTCAACCATGATGGTTGAATTCAATACTGATAGTCCTGGACGTGTAGTCATCGGTATCGTAGACGAAGAGGGAATCAACGGTGATGTCCTGCCGGCAACAGTGAAGTTCGAAGTGCTTCAAAGGGGAACGCCCTGCACGTTGAGTATCGCGAATGTGGTTGCCTATCATGTGGCAACACTCAATACAGTGCCATCATCCAGCACCCCCGGTGAATTCGGGGGAGACGCTGATTCGGTCACGTTTCCAGCTTTGATATTCACCGCTTGATGCTGCTGGAGTTAATCGTCTGAAACTGAAGTCTGGAACAGCCTGGCATTGTGACCTTGTCTCTACCACAAAGTCAGCATCAGCGCGAGATTGAGTCCTCTGAGAGACTGAGGAAAGAGAACGACTCACGGTGGCATTCAAGTGGTACGGGGAGTGCACTCGTCCAATGGATTAGTGACACATCACCTCGTTTCGGCTACGAATGGCACGGACGGTTCGCTGCGTGGAGGGGACGGAACCCACCGCCCCCTAGCCAGACATAACCGGATTTCGGTTCCCCGACCCGACAGCTGCGTGAACGCCCCTGACTACTCGCCGTGAGTGCGGTCGCGAAGGCGGTTGTAGATGGCATACAGAGGACGCACCCACATGCCCACAACAAGGGGGGAGAGCAGAGGGCCCAGAACGAATAGCGTAACAGGCACAGCTATGAGGCAAAGGACCCAATGCGTGAGGGCCAAGTAGATGGCGCCGACGATGAACAGCGGGAGCGCAGGCAACGAAACGAGAAGAAGGAACACCCGACCCTGCCTGCCCATGAAAGCAGGCGGCCTCTCTGCTGGGTCCTTCCGGTACTGCTGCGCAGACCAGAAGCCCAGAGCCCCGCCGGACACAAGTAGCAAGAGCGCCAGCAACACACCCATCCTGATTCCCCCTGTGTCCAGTGTAGTACGCGTCCTTGCTCCCCGCAATAGCCTGCAAGCGGCGGGTGGGCAGGGGGTGAATGGCCTCGTTCCGGAACCCCGAGTTGAGAGGAGTGTTGCCAAATGGGGACTCTGAGGGCGACGGAAGGGAATGAAAACGGGCTGATTTTCGAAGGATTCAGAATCGGGGTGAGAGGATTCGAACCTCCGACCACCTGAACCCCATTCAGGTGCGCTACCAGACTGCGCTACACCCCGCAGGTACGGTTCGTGAGTATGCTATCATATCGCCGTTCGCGCACCAATCACAATTTGGCATGTGAGGCTGTTCC
>JAUVYD010000127.1 GCA_030603265.1 Dehalococcoidia bacterium | reverse complement strand
AACCACACTGACGGTGAGGCTACTCAGCGTAGGGCAGGGTTGGTGCGCCATTTTGCGAAGGCCGGGAGTACGCGAAGCGCGAAATGTAGGGGCAGGCCTCTGCGCCTGCCCGTGGTGGGGGCGATGGATGCAGATGGAGGTGTGGTGCAGCTAACCGCCGACGATGCACAAACCCGTGGCGGGCGGACACAGAGGTCCGCCCCTACACCAAGGGACTCGACCATGAATGGTGATAATGAGCGGCGTGTCGACAGCGCGACATGGCCGAGCTGTTCCCTTCGTACCAACACCAAGGGGGCTGTTTCTCCGACAGGCTCCTAGAAGCCACTCCCTCCCCTATGCTAAGATGCTTGGTTGGATGGTATTACTTGGATAGGAGGCTGAATGGCTCTCAAGACTCCCGAACAATACAAGCAGGCACTCAAGAAACTCAAGCCAAACATCTACAAGTTTGGACAGCTGATTGAGGACGTCGCAACGAACCCCCATACGAAGGGGACTGTCGCGGGACACGCCCAGCTGTATGCTGCAGCCCTCGACCCGCAGTACGCAGATCTGTTCTCCACGACCTCCATCTTGACGGGCGACAAGGTATCCCGCTACCTCGCCATCAACCAGAGCGCTGAGGACATGATAGCTAACTGCAAGATGAAGCGCACGGCCTATCACCTCACCGGCACCTGCACAGGCGGGCGCTGCGCCGGCTACAACGGCCTCAACTCCATGTGGATCACCACGTACGAGATAGACAAGGAGTTGGGCACCGACTACCACGAGAGACTCAAGACATGGCTCCGCTACGCTCAGGACAATGACATCACGGTTTCCGGTGCGCTGACCGACCCGAAAGGCAACCGGGCCTTCTCCCCATCGCAACAGGAAGATCCCGACATGAACCTTCATATCGTGGAGGTGAAGGACAACGGCATCGTTGTCCGGGGCGCCAAGGTGATGATCTGCGGCACTGCGGCAGCACAGGAGATATTCATCCTCCCGGGGGCCGGCTACAAGGAACCCGACAAGGATTACGCGGTCTCATTCGTCATCCCGAAAGACATCGAGGGACTAACAATCGTCGAGGCCCGTCACCCCAGCGACACGCGAGAGGCCGAGGACGGATTCGACGTTCCTGTCAAGATAGGCGGAATCACGCAGGCCTACCTCTTCTTCGAGGACGTGTTCGTGCCGAAGGAGCGCGTCTTCATGTCCGGGGAATTCAAGTACTCGGGCGCTGCGGTGATGAACTTCATCATGCCCTACCGGGCTGCAATCGGCGGCTGCGTCGCAGGTCAGGGTGATCTGATGTGCGGTGCGGCAGCACTCATCGTGCGTGCAAACGGGCTCTCCACCAGGGCCTTCAACGAGAGGCTCATCCAGATGTACATCAACAACGAGACTACCTTCGCCATGGGCGTGGCCGCAGGAGCCCTGGGCAAGAAGCACCCCTCAGGAGCATGGCTCACCGACCCGATGTTGGCCAACGTCAACAAGATCCACGTCGGCACCCTCCCGTACGATACCAAGCGTATCGCCCAGGACATATCGGGCGGTATCGGAGAGACGGGCTGTATGCCATCATACGTGGACTTCACCGACCCCAAGTACGGCCACCTCGTGCAGAAGTACCTGAAGGCCGCGTCAACGGCTGAGTCCCGAGTCAAGATTGCCCGGCTCATTGAGTGGCTCACGCTGGGCGCCGGCGTCCCCGGCTGCATGCACGGCGGCGGCTCCCCCGAAGGAGCGAAGCTCATGGTGAGGCTCAACTCCGGCATCGAGACCTCCGTCGCATATGCGAAGCGGCTTATCGAGCTGGAGGAGGACATTTCGGAGCCGGCACCGAAGAAGTAGTATCATTTGTCCAGCATCAGGCGTTGGGCCGCTCTGCGTAGCGGCCCCGCTGCCTGTTTGTACCCGAACACCAGCGCGAGATACCGTATAAGGAATCAACAGAGACCACATTAGTGAAGGAGGTCAACTAGCCATGGGTAAGTTCCCCTACTTTTCGGACGTGCATGAGGAGATTCGAGAGATAGCTCGCGGCGCGGGCGAGGAGTTCAAGAAGACCGCTGAAGAGGCAGACCGGAACCACGACTACAAGATCATCGAGAAGAACATGAAGAGGCTCGCTGAGTTGAACCTCATCGGCATTCATATTCCTACGGAGTACGGTGGCGAGGGGCTCGACTTGGTCGGCCACTTCGTGGCACTCGAGGAGATTGCGAAGGGATGTCTCTCCACCGCGTTCTCCTTCAACACCCAGCGGCTGGCGATGGACGGCATCAGGCTTGGTGGCACCGAGGAGCAGAAGAAGAAGTACCTGGGTGCGGCCTGCAGTGGCTCAATCCTCTCGTTTGCGACCACCGAACCGGAGGCAGGCTCAGATGTGGCTTCCATGAAGACAGCCGCCGTCAAGGACGGCGACGAGTGGGTGCTCAACGGCTCCAAGCACTACATCACTAACGGCGTATTTGCGGATGCACACGTTCTGTTCGCCAGGACGGACGACATCGACGGCAAGAAGGCCTTCACCGGGTTCATAGTCGAAGGCGACAACCCCGGCATCAAGATCAGCAAGGTCGAGAACAAGATGGGCGCCACGGCCTCCCCGACGACCGAGTATTTCATTGAGAACTGCCGAGTGCCTGACGGCGCCGTGCTCGGCGAGATAGGGCTCGGCATGCCCCTCGCCCTCTCCGCGCTTGAGATCGCACGAATCGGCATCGGTACGCAGGGCCTCGGGCTCATGCAGGTCGCAATGGAACAGGCCATCGCCTACGCCAAGGAGCGCGTGCAGTTCGGCAGGCCCATCATCAAGAACCAGGCCATCCAGTTCCACATCGCCAACATGACCTCACGTGTGGAGATTGCAAAGAACCTGCTGTTTCACGCAGCCTGGCTCAAGGACCAGGGCCTTCCTGCGGCGAAAGAGGCTGCCATTGCCAAGGTGTTCGCCACCGAGGAGTGCACGTGGGTCTGCAACATGGCCATGAATATCCTTTGCGGCCCCGGCTACACCACGGACTATCCTGTGGAGCGGTTCTTCAGGGATGCCAAGGTCCTCGAGATGGGCGGAGGCACGTCCGAGATCATGCGCATCATCATCTCGAGGGAAGAGGTGGGCAAGGTATAGTCTGACAATCAATTTCCCCGGGGCTGTGCCAGGCAGGCACGCTCGGCCGGCAGTAGTAGACCAGCATGCGGACGCCGGGTCCTGACAGGCCTGTCGCATTCCTCCCGGGGCAGAGGAGTCGCAATGCGACAGGAAGGAGGTATGCCGAGTTGCATATCATCGTACTCGTCAAGCAAGTTCCCGATATCGAGAAGGTTCAGTTTCTCAAAGACAAGGGGTGGGTAGACCGGGCGTCCGCTGACTCCGAAATCAATCCTTTTGACCTGAACGCCGTCGAGGCTGCCCAGCAGATGAAGGAAATTCCCGGGACCACGGTCACCGCGATCAGCATGGGGCCTGCGTCCGCGGAGGCGGTCCTCAAGGAGGCGATAGCGCGCGACGCTGACAGAGGCATTTTGCTGACTGATGAGAGATTCGCAGGCGCCGATACCCTCGCGACATCCTGCGCTCTGGCTGCGGCTATCAGGAAGGCAGGAGATTTCGACCTCATCCTCTGCGGCGAGAAGACCGTCGATGGCGACACAAGCCAGGTTGGGCCATCTGTCGCGGAGAGGCTGGGAATCCCACATCTGTCCTTCGTGTCGGAGATTAGCGCCGTAGCGGAAGACAAGATCACTATGGTGGCAGAGACCGCTTCCGGCTCAGTCATCGTTGAGTCAGGCTACCCCCTCCTCATTACCGGTACAAAAGACCTGAACACTCCACGGCTTCCAACCCTCAAGGACAAGCTGAGGGCGCGCAAAGCCGAGGTCGAGAAGTGGAGTGCCGCCGACCTCGCGGACATGGCCGACCTTTCGAAGTTCGGCCACGAAGGGTCCGCCACATGGGTAGACAGCATCTCGGTCCCCCCTGAGAAGAAACGCAAGGGAGAGATTCTCAAGGGAGAGGACTCGGCCGGCAAACTTGTCGCAGCGCTCGACAAAGACGGGCTGCTGAAAGGGTAGAGTCATGGAAAACAAAGACGTACTTATCTATGCTGAACAAGAAGGGGGGAAGGTCCACCCTATCTGTTTCGAACTCCTTGGCAAGGGCCGGGAGCTTGCAGAGAAGACCGGCGCAACCGTCTCGTGCGCGCTCCTGGGGTCCGGAGTGTCGGATGCCGCACAGGAACTCGTCGCCTATGGCGCGGATACCGTGTACGTATTTGACGACGACTCTCTTGCAGTGTTCGACCCTCTAGCCTACAAGCTGAACGTAGCGAGGCTGGTCGGCGAAATCGCACCTGGCCTGGTGCTTTTCGGCGCAACCTTCGCCGGCAAGGCTCTGGCTCCCCGGGTCGCCACGGCGCTCGAGGCCGGGCTGACGTCCAATTGCATCGCCCTCGAACTTCAGGATGACGGCTCTCTTCTCCAGATCCGACCGGCTTTCACCGGTACCTTCCTCGCCAGCATCAAGACCAAGTCCTCCCCGATCATGGCGACGGTACGATACCGCGCTCTTGAGGCAGGAACCCGGGACGACTCTCGCAAGGGAGCGATTATCGAGAAGGACGTACAGACCGTTCAGACAACGGTCAAGGTTCTTGGAAAGGGTGCGGCTAAGAAGGCCAGCATCGCAGGAGCGGATGTTGTCGTGTGCGTAGGTCGGGGCCTCAAGAAGGCCGAGGATTTCGCCCTCGTGCAGGAACTGGCCGACGCCCTGGGTGGTGTCGTGGGAGCAACCCGCCCCCTGGTCGACGACGGTTGGATCAGCAAGGACCACCAGGTTGGGTTCAGCGGCACGCTGGTCAAGCCCAAGCTCTACGTCGGATGCGGCGTCTCCGGGTCGCCCCAGCACCTCGCAGGCATGCGGGACTCGGGCACCATTGTGGCAATCAACTCAGACCCTTCCGTCTCCCTCTTCCGTATCGCCGACTACTCGGTCGTCGGCGACATGTACGAGGTTATTCCGCAGATGCTCGAGGCCCTGAAGAAGTAGCTGCGCTCTGTGGAGTCGTGAACACAGAAGGGGGGAGGCTCAAATATTCTGGCCCCGTGACTTTGGCGGTGTTGTGCGGTTTTTGCGAATTACAGTCAGGCCCCCCGCCAGCCCAGGGGACCGCCC
>JAUVYD010000162.1 GCA_030603265.1 Dehalococcoidia bacterium | reverse complement strand
CGGCGGTTAAGGTTGGTGGTGGCGCCATGTCCAAGAATGAGCAACGGGCCACCGGAATCCCGGTGGCCCGTCTGCATGTCTGTGACCCGCCTGCTACTTGTAGCGGTTCACGAAGTTCTCTATGCGCACGAGCGCCTGCTGGAGACCCTCGTAGGGGGTGGCGTAGCAGATGCGGATGTGGTTCTTGCCCTGCTCTCCGAAGGAGTCGCCCGGGAGGCACATCACCTTCTCCTCAAGCAGCAGCTTCTCCACGAAGGCCTCGGCGCTCAGTCCCGTGACTGAGATATCGGGGAAAATGTAGAAGGCGCCCTTTGGCTCGGGCGTCTTGAGGCCGATGCGGTTCAGCTCGTTGTAGAGGAGGAGTCGGCGCTGGTCGTAGTCCTCCAGCACCTTCCGGAAGTCTGCCTCGTCATCTGTGGTGAGTGCTGCCAGCGCGGCCCACTGAGTGGGGTTTGGTGGGCAGAGCATCGTGTGCTGCATCATCTCGAGCATTGCGCCGATGATGTCCTTCGGGCCTGCGGCGTAGCCGATGCGCCAGCCGGGCATGCCGTAGCGCTTGGAGAAGCCGTCCAGGAGGAGCGTCCGCTCCTTCATTCCGGGGAGTGTCGGGAAGCTGGTGAACTTCGCGTCGCCGTAGACAAACGTGTTGTATATCTCGTCGGCGATGACGACCAGGTCGTGCTTCTCCGCGATTGCGGCCACACTCTCGAGCTTCTTCTTCTCCATGAACGCGCCGGTGGGGTTGGCCGGATTGCCGAAGAGGAGAACCTTCGTCCGTGAGGTGATGGCTGCCTCCAGGTTGCCCGGTTCCAGCGCGTAGCTGTCCTTGGGGTAGGTCGGCACGCGTATGGGGACGCCCTCGGACAGGGTGATATTCGGTGGGTAGCAGAGATAGTGCGGGTCGGGAGTGATGACCTCGTCGCCGGGGTCAAGCAGGGCGCGGAAGCCGAGGTCCATGGCCTGGGAGGTGCCGACCGTGACGATTATCTCCGTCTCGGGGTCGTATTCCAACCCGTGCCGCTTCCGGAGGTTGTCGGCGATGGCCTGTCTCAGCTCCGGGAAGCCCGGACTGGGAGTGTACTTCGTCCAGCCTCCACCAGCGGCCTGCGCTGCTGCCTCGCACACGTGAGCAGGAGTCCCGAAATCGGGTTCGCCCACGCTTAGCGAGATGAGACCCTCCTTTGACATGCTGTGGAGCAGCTTGAGGAACCGTGCAAAGCCGATGCCCGCAATCCTGTCCACGCGTTGAGAGGTGCGCTTTTTCCGGCCGCTGTTGTCTTGCGACATCTGGTACGAATGACCTCCTCGGTCTGTATTTGCAGCCCGCATGGCGGGCGTACATCCGGTTGTGTGGTTCGCAACGGGTGACCCGCAACTCGGCCTCAGCCACATCGCCACGAACGAGCCATTGTAGAGGGAAAGCGGGTGTGGGGGCAAGGTGTCCTGTATGCGGTGATTGCGGCACAACGACCCCTGAAATCCTTGCGGTCTGCTGGATGCTGGCCTGGCCGCCTCACGTCGTGTCGAGAAATGAGTATGGTGGCCCCGGAACTCCAGCCGTCGGGACTAGTGGCTCGGGTGAGCCGTTCGAGATGACGTGGGGCGAAGCAGCCTGGAGATCGTGGTGAGCACGGACTCTTGGCCTCCTAATCCGAGAGCCATCGACCTGAGCTGTTGGCAGGATTCGAGGCTCCTTTCTCGTCTTGACGTCAGGCCTGCGGCATGCGCGGCTCCACCCCGGAGTCTCTGTGCTTGCCTCAGCATCTCGCCCAGTGCCTTCAGGTCAGGTATCTTGCTCCAGTGGTAGACATCTTGGAGGAACTGCCGGAAGGACGGCGAGGTCTGGCGGAGCGCACGTTGGGACAGCGGGTCAGATATGGTGAGAAGCAGTTCTCCCCAGTCGTTCAGTGTCCATCTCTCAAGTTGTGATTGTAGGTAGGTGGTGGTGGTGGACCACCGACGTGGTGAGTACGGCATTGGGATGCGAGCTAGCCCTTTGTCTTCCATGAACGCACAGAGAGGGTCCACCAGCCGTTCGTCCAGCGCCGCCTCTATGGCCTTCACGTAGCTGAGCCGAGCGTCAGCGCGCCGCCTGAGTTCGCGGTTCTTCTCGCCGTCGATGAGATGTTCGAGGACCTGTGAGTCGAAGTCGTCGACTTCGGGGCACGTCCTGTGAATCTCGTCCTCCAGCTCTCTTGGTGTGTGGCTAAGGCGGCGCTTCATGTCCTCGGACAGCTTGACCTGCAAGAGCAGGGTTCTGTCTAGCTTGTCATTCAACTGGTCAAGCGTGTTGGGGGGGGTGTGGTCAATTGTGGTTCTGTCTGGCTCCCGAAGGAGGGCTTCAAGGAAGCCCAGCCGTATCGCCCAATAGAGGTCGGTTACGGGAGAAATCTGTTCAAGGGACATGCCGGCGTAGGCGGGAGCCCGCAGAAACATGTCAAGGAGCCTGCCAGCTGTCTCGGGAGGCTGCTGGGCAGACTGGAATTCCACGAACAGGGCGGTGGCCGCGAAAGCCGCTTGGGAGAAGGACTCCAAGGCGTGCTGTGGGTAGAATGAGCTTGCTGGCCTGACCGGGTCCAAGATGGCCTCAGGGCGGGAGAATGGGTCCTGCTTCCAGTTCGGACTAGTCGCGAAGCGGCCCACGTACTGGCCGAGCCTCCAAGCGACATACTGAGCACTACTCGTCTCGCACTTGGAGGGCGGTTCCGTGCTGGTGTCCGCCTCTAGGGTATACTCCAAGAGCCGGGCCGTGTACGCAAACAGATCGAACCAGGAGACGGAGGGGAATCCGAGACCGTCGTCGAGTGCGTCGCGGTCCCACCGCGCGATCTCGTCTGCGTAGGCGTCGAGCAGGGAAGCAGCGAAGAAGCGATGAGCGGTGGGCAGCCAACCAGTGGTGCCGGGAGCAACAGCGAACAGCGCGTGAAGGACAGCGCAGGCGTTGTCAATCTGCGCCATACGGCGTGGCACATCAGATAGCGAGAGAAAGATAAAGATGTCGGTGGAAGACTGCTGGAAAGGGTGACGAGGTGCGTCTTGAATCAGACGATCCAGTGTGCCTACGGCGCTCTCCAAGTCCTCGTCCAGAAGAAGGAGACAGAGCAAGGCAACGCGTGCGTATTCAAGTAGCGTGAGACGGTCAGGTCGCTGTTCTCCTTCATTCTCGCCAAACGCTTCCAAGAAGGAGACATAGTCACGAAGCCGGGGCGTGGTCGAGCGCAACCGCTCGCGTGCGAAACCAAGATAAGCCGTGGAAGCGGCGTCAGGACCGCGCTGTACGAGAAGCATCGTATCGGCGTAGGCGGCCAGTGAGGCGAGATGATGAGCGTCGCACCTTGATTCGCCCAGGCTGGAGATGGCCTCGTCGATGCTCACGAAAGGGCCATCGTTCACCGAGGCGGCCAACACATCGTAGTTGGCCTCGGAGAGTTCCCGCACAAATTCGGGCTCGTCCATCTTAAGCAACACCTCCGCGCTCGCCGCGTTCGACCGACAGTGTAGAACCTCCAGGAGGCTGGGGCAAGGGATGTCAGCAGTGGGTGACTTGGGAATCGTCACACTGGGTGCGTTCTCGATTGACGTTCACATACAGACGAGAGCGTGCTGGCGGCGAGACAGTTCCAAGCGGTGTTGACGGATGCGACGGGCGTGTTCGTGAAGCCGGAGAAGTGGCAGAGGTGGAGGACGTTGCGCCGTGCGCCGGGGTTCCGAGGCACGGACGGGGGATGGGAGAGGGTTGAGGATGGGATTAGGTAGGATGTCCCTGGAATCCCGCACTGCGGGCGTACATCCTCTCTTGTGGCTCACGTCGGGTGACTCGAAACAAGCGGCCTGTTGCCACGAAGGAGCCTTTGTAGAGGGAAACCTGGTGTGTGGGGGCAAGGTGGGAGTGAGGGCGTGGCTACCATTGCGGTGATAGACCCATCTGGCGGATAATACACTGCCCAACCCGAACCGTTACGGAAGCGAGGTTATCAGTGGCTCTCAGAGGATTCACACTTGCATGCAGCGATGCGACGGAACAGGAGTGCCTCGAACGAGGACTATTCGCCGCTGGGCGGGAGTATCGCCCCGTCTTTCATCGAATTCGAGAGGGTGATCTGCTGTTCTTGTTCAACCTCAGCAGCGACGTGCTGTGGGGCGTGTTCCGGGCGGCCAGTGATGGTGGGTGTTCCCTGGAACCCGAGGCGTTTGGCGGTAGATACCCATGCCAGGTGAAGGTGTCCTGCGTGGGGAGACCGCAGGCTCTTCCTATGGGGAGCAATATTCTCTCAGGGCTGTTGGATAACGGCAAGAACGGAAGCTGGAAGCGCTACAGGAACAGGCCTCTGTCTGGGAAGCGATTGGCTGCTCTCTTGCAGGAGTATTCAGCGCTGGATGCACAGCAGGTGCCGATGGTGTTCCAAGGCCCAGGAGTGGC
>JAUVYD010000018.1 GCA_030603265.1 Dehalococcoidia bacterium | reverse complement strand
GCCGTTGAGATCTGGGGCTACTGCCTCATGCCAAATCACGTTCACCTCGTCGTCGTTCCCGAGAGCGAGGAGTCCCTGCGGGAATTCAGGGGACACCATACTTAATTCACCTCACGTTCAGAATCGGCAGCCGCCGAGCGACTTTCCCCAGAATCGGACTCAGTCAGCTTCAGATTCATCGATATAAGTAAGGTGTCCCCATAATTCATCTATTGACATCACCACGCCATCAAGTTCATCATCCTCTATGTGGCAAGGATAGCCAGAGCCGTAGCACCCGGTCTTCCTCACCACGTCACCCAGCGCGGCAATCGCCGGCAGCAGACCTTCTTCTCCGATGACGACTACCAATCCTACCTCGACCTGATCCACAGGTGGTGCACAAGCTACGCCGTTGAGATCTGGGGCTACTGCCTCATGCCAAATCACGTTCACCTTGTCGTCGTTCCCGAGAGCGAGGAGTCCCTGGCATCGGCAATCGGAGAGGCGCATCGTCGATACACACGGCTCGTCAATTTCCGCGAAGACTGGCGCGGCCACCTCTGGCAGGGGCGCTTCGCCTCGTATGTCATGGATGAGCACTATCTGCTGAGCTGCCTCCGCTACGTCGAACTGAACCCTGTGCGAGCGAGACTGGTGGCCCACCCTGCAGAGTGGCGCTGGAGCAGCGCGCGAGCGCACATGGACGGAAGCGAAGCCGGCATTGTGAATCAAGGGCCCATTCTGGACCTTGTCAGTTCCGGTTGGGGTGAATTCCTGCGTGAGACTCCCCCATCTGACGAGGTCGCGATGCTTCGCAAACACGAGCGCACAGGCCGTCCTCTCGGTGAACCCACGTTTGTCGACCAAGTGGAAAACCTGCTCGGACGCTCTCTGCGACGCAACAAGCCGGGCCGCAAACCCTCCGTTCACGAATGAGTGTCACTTCCGGGGACACCATACTCAATTCAGCCCACGTTCAGAATCGGCGTCTGAAAGGCGCCTTCTCCTCAGTTCGGCGGTCGTCAGCTTCGGGTTGCCCGATACAGGCAAGGTGTCCCCACGATTCATCCCCACGTTTCTCTCAACCGTGCTATTGTCAGACACACTGGCCGGAAGTCCGGTCAATAGCGAGATACGCCAATAGCAGGGAGAGCTATATGTCCATCATCACATCGCAACGGGACCTGTTCGACATCCCGGACGAGATCGCCTATTTCAACTGCGCGTACTACTCCCCTCTACTGAATGAATCCGCCGATAGACTGCTTGCAGGCGCAAGAGCGAAGAGCCACCCGTGGGAGCGCACTTCCGCGCACTTCTTTGAAGATGCGGAGACGATTCGCACCCTCGCTTCGAGCATCTTTGGTGGCCACCGGGACGGCTATGCAATCGTGCCTTCTGTAAGTTACGGCGTGAGCATCGCAGCTCGTGCAGTCGAACCACTCTTGCAGCCGGGTGACCGTATCCTGGTTATTGCCGAGGAATTCCCAAGTAATGTGCTGCCGTGGATGAGAACTGCCCGGGAGGTTGGCGCGACGCTGGTGACCGTTCCATATCCAGAGAGTGGGGACTGGGCCAAAGCGATCGCGGAGAGAATCGACAAGAGCGTGAAGGTCGTTGACATCTCGACCTGCCACTGTGGAATTCCGGGGACACCATACTTAATTCATCTCACGTTCACAATCCGTATCCGCCGAGCGACTTTCCCCAGAATCGGACTCAGTCAGCTTCAGACCCGTCGATATAAGTAAGGTGTCCCCATAATTCCCATAATTCCCATCCTGTCATCGCTCGGCATGATCCCCCTCAGTAACATTCCTAACTGAGTGAACCATATCCCCCTAGTAACATTTTGGATGAGTGAATGCGCCCCTTTGAAACACATGCCATTCGCAGTTATAATAGGGTGCTCGTGGTGAGCGTAGCCTAGTGGTTAAGGCGCCAGGTTGTGGCCCTGGAGATCGTGGGTTCAACTCCCACCGTTCACCCCAGCGCCTATAGCTCAGCGGACAAGAGCACCGGTCTTCGGAACCGGGTGTCGGGGGTTCGAATCCCTCTAGGCGCGCCATCTCAACCACACCATCTCCTCCGAGGTTTCCTTGCAGAATACACAGCAGCCGCTGGGATTCCGCCGCAATCGAAGCCTGAGGGCCACGGTTCGCGGCCTCAGCGTCTTCCTCGCAACAGCCATCCTCCTGCTCGCACCGGCCGGCTGCAGCACGGCGCCCACCACCCCACCGGCACCAGCAGGTGAGGTCATTAAGCCACCCACCGCCGCTGTGACACAGCAGGCGCCGGGGGGCACGGAATTCATCGAGAAGTCGTTCGGCTGGTCGTACTGGCGCTTCCCTGACATCACGTGGAAATGGTCTGCGCAGATACCAACCAGCTTGTACGAGCACTACAAGTCGAAGCCCAGACCCCGGACGAAGGCCTACTCGGTGTACGCAACCGACGAGCACGACAGGGAGATAATCGACGATCTCTCTCACACGCTGGCGGACCAGGCTGAGACGCTGGGTCTGGACGAATACGAGACAATCCACTTCATCGCTACCTTTGTGCAATGCCTCGCCTATACGACGGATGAGGAGACGACGGGATTCGACGACTACGCGCGATATCCTATCGAGACTCTTGTGGAGGATGGAGGAGACTGCGAGGACACGGCAATACTGCTCGGAAAGATAATGGTGGCGCTCGACTACGACGTGGTCCTCGTCAGGCTGCCTGCTCATATTGCGCTGGGAGTGCTGGAGGGAGATAAGTTCTGCGGCACCTACTATCCCTATAGGGACAATCACTACTTCTACCTCGAGACCACCGGCGAGGCAGGCCGGATCGGCATGGTGCCCGAGGAGTACGAAGGCCAGCTCGCCTACATCTACGACTTCTCTCCCCGGCCGGTTGTGGTGCACCACTGGACAGGCCAGCGCCACCAGGACACATACGAGCTTCGAGTCACTGTTGAGAACCAGGGTACCGCCGCCGCAGACGACTGCTCTGTGCTGGCCGGCTTTGACGCCGGCAACGGACGTCTGTGGAACGGCACCCGAAGCGCGACTTTCGACCTCGAGCCCGGCGACACGATAGAAGTCGACATGACACTGCCCCTGCGAAAGGAAGAGCACACACGATTACTGGTGTATGTTGTGCGGGATGGAAAGTCGCTGGACAAGAGCTACTCGGCCTGGTTCGACGAATAGAGCAGCCATCCGCTTGCCCGGGTCCTCAGAAGTCGCCCACACACGGGCAGTAGTCCTGCAGTAGACCGCATCGCCGTCACACCCGGCCTCACCGCGCCGACCCGAATCGGCCACGTCATCGCTCGTAGATATCCTCGCTCACGCACGGAGCCAGCGCAGCGAGAATGCCGTCTTCATACATCGACGTCCTGGTAAGCATCCCCTTCGTCAGGTATCCAACGGCGCCGCAGTTACGGCGTATGTCCGGCTCTCCCGAGACCTCGCCCATTATGTCACCTAATTCGCGGCCATCGAGCACGCTCCGGACGACGGAAGCCGGCATCTCGAACATCGGTGTGGCACCGTAGCTCTCTCTCCCACGGCTGTCGACCACACAGACGACGCTCACGCCAAACCACGTCTCCCTCAGATTGAACAGGCCCCCTTCGATTCCGAGGCAGAAATCCACATCGAGCGAGCGCGCCGCCGCCTGGCTCCGCGCAGCCAGAGCGCGATTCCGCGCTCCCGCGAAACACTCTTCTCCAACCGGCTGTGCTGCAACTGCGCTGTCGACCTCCAGACCCACGACCTCCACCCTGCCGAAGCAGCGCTCGAACGCGTGGCGCGCAGCTTCCACCTTCGCACTGTTCATGGAACCCACAATCACGCTTAGCACGGTCTCAACTCCCACCGGCACTCAAATGCGATTCCGACGCCCACCAGGATTGAGGGCGGGATTTCAGCTTCGGGACAAAGGGCAGAAGCTCTGCGGCGCAAACACTAGGCCGAGCGCGAGGTCTTCCAGGCCTCGGCCCGGGAGAGCAATTCCTTCGCGCCGACACGCGAGGGTTCGCCGAGGCTCCCCAGCATCGCAGATAACTCAGCCTCGCGCTCCGGTCCCTCGAGCGGGGTCATCTGAACGAAGGTCCGTTCACCCGAGACCTGTTTCTGGACACTGCACTGACTGTCACCGTAGGCAGCCACCTGTGGCAAATGGGTGATGCATATCACCTGGTGCGATTCTGCCAGCCGCGCCAGCTTTCTGCCAATGACTTCGCCACTGCGTCCACCGACGCCGACATCGATCTCATCAAACACAAGCGTCGGAGCTACATCGCTGCGTGACAGCGCACAGCGGATGGCAAGCATCAGCCTCGATATCTCGCCCGTGGACGCAGTCCTTGAGAGCGGCATGAACGGCTCGCCCGGATTGGCCCGGATGAGAAACTCGATATCGTCAATCCCGTGCGTCGAGAAACCGCAGCCGGTTCCATCGGACAACACCAGGTCATCGCCCCCCTCAACAAGCCCGAAGGAAACCGTAAATCCGGTCCCGTCCATGTTCAGTTCGGAGAGCTCATCTTCCACCGCGCGCGATAGCGTCGCGGCAGCCTCCTTGCGAAGTCCGGAGAGTCTCTCCCCGAGCGCAGCCAGGCTCCCACGCAGCTTCATCTCCTCTTCCAACAGGTGCTCCCTCTGTTCCTCACCTGAATCGAGCGCCACGTGCTCCTTCTCCGCGTTCTCCGCGTACAGGAGCACCGCATCAATCGTGTCACCATACTTTCTCTTCAGAGTCCGAATCAGGTCCAGCCGTGCCTCCACCTGTTCGTGACGCGCAGGGTCGTACTCCAGCGAGTCGCGATGCAACGCCAGTTCTCTGGCCGCGTCCTCAAGCTGATACAGGGCGGATTCCACGCTCCGGGCGAGTGGCCCGACACGAGGATCCGTCTCCTCGGCCTCACGAAGAAGCTGCAGTGCGTGGGCAATCTTGTCCGTACCGGACGGAAGCGCGTCTTCCCCACCATGCAGCTCGTCACAGGCAGCCCCCACAGCCATGCGCAGCTTCTCGACGTTCGCCAGCAGCCTGCTCTCCTGCTCGAGTTCCGCATCCTCTTCCCGCTTGAGGTCCGCCTTGCGTATCTCTCCGATTTCGAAGGACAGGAGGTCGCGCCGGCGCGCAATCTGGCGATCATCAGAGCTGGCAGCCTCCAGCATCCTCCTCGTGTGCCGCAATTGCTCCGCCATAGCCGCGAACTCAACACGAAGTGAATCGGTCCCCCCGTAGGCGTCAAGCAGCACAAGCTGTTCGCGGCCATCCAGCAGGGAGAACTGCTGATTCGGCCCGTGGATATCGAACAGGCGCCCGGAAATCTCCCGCAGTGTGCGAACCGACACGACTCGCCCGTTCACCGAGGCGCCCCCACGCCCAGCCCGCTCCACCTCACGCCGCAGCATCACAGTCGGGCCTTCAATGCCAGCCTCTTCCAGAATACCCGCCATCGGCCCGCCACTGTGAGTTGCGACCAGGGCTTCAATGACAGCCCCATCCGTCCCCGTCCGCACTACCTCCTGGCCGACTCGCCGACCGAGAAGCACATCGAGAGCGTCAAGGACAAGCGACTTGCCGGCGCCGGTCTCCCCTGTGAGCACATTGAGGCCCTCGGAAGGCAGCCACTCGAGCCGGTCGATGATGCCGAAATCGCGAATCGTCAGTCTCTTGAGCAATGGACAAGGACTCCCACAACACGATGAGCCAAGCTTCGGGATAAGATATCCCGCTTCACGGGAGACGTCAACAGTCTCGCTTCACGCGCGGTCGGCCGTCACTGGCAGATACAGGCAGGGACAGTCAGCTCAGCATGATGACGATGCGTCTCCACGATGGGCTACAATAGAGGCAATGGCTTCACACGATATCGGCAAGGCGCTCATCATTGCCGGGGTAGTCCTGCTCGTTGTGGGCGTCCTTGTCACTCTGGCGCCACGAATTCCACTCCTCGGCCACCTACCCGGCGATCTGTCATTCCACAGGGGCGAGCACCATGTATTCATTCCAATCGCCACCTGCATCCTGCTGAGCATCGGGTTGACCGTCGTGGTCAACATCGTCCTGCGGCTGCTCAAATAGGCTCCACTTGTGCGGCGGAGCCCAACGGGACACCTGGCATCGACACAAAAAGAGGGGCGCCGGCTTTCACCAGCGCCCCCCATCGTTTTCTACCGGTCACCCCTACTCTCCCCGTTCAGATTCACTGAACCTCTGTTGCTCCACTACCTACGCTGGAGCGTTATGTTGCGCGAAGAACTCGGGGCTTTGGAATGCTCTCCCCTGACGTACACTCACCCTTCAGCTACTTCGCCCCCACCAGCGGAGAGCCCATAAGAGGAAAGAACCATTGGCATAACAGGGCCCGTTGCACGGTCATACCTTCCTCCTGCGGGAAAGGAGTTCGCACTCCACCGTCGATCCTTCTCCACCCCGCAATTTCATGCTACCACGGCGTCTGCACCACGTCAATCAGGCAAGAACGTGCTATTGAAAGCCCACCGTTCTGTCCGCCTCCAACTGTTCAGCAAGAATGTCAGCACGGAGGAGACATCGACATTGAAGAGGAAGAAGCACCAGAGGCAGGCGACCAAGGACACACTCGTAGCCGTAGGGGCGATGCATGCGTCGCCCGTAGGGTGGCCGGAGTCATTCACGGCTGTGCTGGCCATCGCGACGTTGTGTGACGGCATGGCAACGGGCCAGGCATGCCAGGACCCCTACGTCCGGAACCACGACACCACCACGGGCGGACACAGAGGTCCGCGCCTACATCACGTGCCGTATTCATCCCTTCTGTAACCACAACCATGACCAATGCGCCAACCTACGGGCGAGGCATGCCTTCGCCCCTACATTCGAACCCACACCACCACGACTACGGGCGGACACGGAGGTCCGCCCCTACATTCGGACCACCCCACACCCGAGAACGACCATAGGCTGCTGCCGAGACCTTCATCAGTCGCCGGGTCGTTCACGAACGACCCCTACATTCGAACCCACACCACCACGATAACGGGCGGACACGGAGGTCCGCCTCTGCATTCGGACCACCGCACACGCGAGGACGACAATGCGCTGTTGCCGAGATCTTCATCAGCCGCCGGGCCGTCCACGAACGCCCCCGCATCTGGAACCATCACCGCGCCGTGCTACCCGCATGGCTGGCTGCCGCCGTCATCTTCGTCAGTCGGGCGTGTTCGTCCAACCAGAAGTATCAGTAGCAGTCCGGCAAGAGCAAACACCAGGGACACGACAACCGTCGCGTGAAAGCCCGCGACGACGGACTGGGTCTCCACCAGCCCGGGCGGTACTCCCTGGGCCAGCAAGTCGCCCGCACGGACCAGCTTCGCGTGAGTGAACACCGTCCCTGCAACTGCGAGCCCCAGCGAACCGCCTATCTGCCTTGTGCTGGCTACCATTGCCGACGCCGTGCCGAGACGGTCCTTGGACACGGAACCCATGATTGTGCTCGTATTGGGTGCGACGAATAGGCCCATGCCAATGCCAACGATGACGAGCAGCGGAACGAGGTCCATCGTCGTCGCGTCGGACTCGAGAGTCAGCATGAGCAGCGTACCAGCCCCAACAACTGCAATCCCTGAGGACGTAAGCACCCACGCTCCCGTCCTGTCTGAAAGCCGGCCGCTCAAGGGAGAGAGTAGGGCGCGCGCTCCGGGGATTACTGCGAGCAGCAATCCTGCTGTGGAGGCCGGCAGAGACACTGCCAGTAGTAAAAAATAGGGCAACACGAAACGCATGCTGATTGTCGATACGTAGAAGAGGGCGTGAGTGGCACTCGCGGAGGCGAAGACCCGTCCCGAAAACAATGACAGGTCCAGCACGGGGTCGGCGGCTTTCCGTTCGATTCTCACGAATCCGCCAAGCAGCACAATCCCGAGCGCGACCAGACCAAGCACGAGAGGTGAGGTCCATCCAGCGCTCTGTCCACGATTGATGGCCACCAGTATGGACGCGAGGCCCAGAAACAGCGTTGTGGCGCCCGCGATGTCGAAGCCACGGTCTCTCCTGGAGAGGGGCTCCTTGCGCAGAAGGAATATCGCGAGTCCTATCGCCACAACGCATACCGGAATCCGTGCGTAGAAGACTGAGCGCCAGCCCAGCCCGGCCACAAGAACGCCTCCAATGGCCGGCCCGCCCAGGAGTCCTACCGAAACCACTGTCGCCATGATTCCCAGGGCACGCCCGCGTTCCTGCGCCGGAAATGACGCAGTCACGATGGCATTGGCCATCGCCACTATCATCGCTGCACCGACAGCCTGTACAGCGCGAAAAGCCACGAGCTCCGCCAGACCGGGAGCCATGGCAGACAGGGCAAGACCTATCGTGAACAGGACAAGTCCGCCCACGTAGATGCGCTTCCTGCCAAATGCGTCACCAATCCGGCCGAGCGTGAGCACCAGGCCTGCACCAATCAGCAGGTAGATGAGCCACACCCACAGAACGTCGTCCGCCGTGGCGTCGAACGCCGTTCCCAGCGCGGGCAGGATGATCCGTACGGAGCCCTCGTCAAGGGTGAGCATCAGTATCCCCGTCGCGACAACGACAAGCGCAATCCACTTGTAGTTGACTCTCGAAACGTTCATCCGATGCACTCCAATCATGGGATTTCGCGGCAAGGTCGCTTTCCCGAGCCAGGCGCAACCAGGTCAAAGGGGGTCAGGCGCTCCAGTCACGGAGACCACGGTCCCGTGAAGCGGTCGCCACGCCAGGATGGATTCCTCCAAGGATACCTTCGAAAAGGCAACGTTCGCCACGCACGAGGAGGCCGCTGCAGTCTACTGAGATGGTTTCCCCAGTGTCAACCTGCGAATTGCCTCAGAATCTTTGTTACCGAAGGGGGTGGCATTGCGTCATTTCCGTTGTAAGGGCACGTTGCACGTGCCCAGGGAGGTGTCGTGGGAAGATTTCGAACGTAGGGGCACGTTGCACGTGCCCGGGGTGTGGATGGGGGCAAGATTATCAACCACGACGCAGCGTGCCCTTGTCTTTAGCCTTGGGTGCCCCACGCATCGGATGCGCGGAGATCCCGACACCCGGCCCTATCACCTGGACCAAGGGCACGTGCAACGTGCCCCTACATCACGAACCCACATCACCCCAGTTACCGCGGGCGGACACGGAGGTCCGCCCCTACAACGGACCACCACCCCAGCGCCGACCGGGTAAGGTGGTGCATCCGACCGTGGCCACGTACAGTCATCGTTCCTACCGCAGTCGCACGGCACAGACCGTGACCGAATGCGACAACGTCATCGCAGGTTCACACCGACGCGTCACCCACACCATCGACGCAAGTCCCTTCAAGCGGTTCGCCTGGCGCCGCGCGCACCCAGTTGAACCGCTTATGGTAGCGCTCGAGAATACGAATGGTCCTGACGCCCAGCAGGCCGAGGAAGACGGCATTGCCCGCCGCGTGCATCGCGTCAAACCCTACGCTGCTGAGCAGTGTGACGGCGAAGGTCCGCAGGGTCAGCGGGTACACGAAGGCAACCCACACCCACACATTCATTATGACACCGAAGACGATTCCCCAGACGAACCCGAACAGCGCAAGGGACCTCGCCTTGAGCAGGAATATCCGCAGGAGTGGCGCGGACGCGCCGGCAAGACCCCATGCAAGGACCTGGAACAACGTCCACGGACCGTGACCGAGGAAGAAATTAGACACAACCGCGGTCATGGCGCCAACCATGAACCCGGCGACGGGGCCGAACACATATCCTGCGCAGATAACCAGGTACGTGCTCGGCTGGAGGCTGGGAATCACCGCGAACGGCACGCGCAGCAGTGCCGAGAGAGTGCCCAGCAGTGCGATGATGGCCAGCTCCCGGGGACTCACATGAGAGGACTCGAACCGGATGGCGAACGCCAGCACGACAAGAGAGGCAATCCCGGCGACGAGGAGTGCTGCCAGTGACGACCCGGCGGACGCCGAGCCACTGACAGCAAAGGCCAGCACCACCATTGCCAGCGCCACGCCGGTGAGCAGCACGAGGCCGCGCTTCCCCATCACGCGAGGTCCTCCAGCAAGTCTTCCACCGTCATATATGCGCCGGAGCCTCGACCCCTGAGATATGGCTGTGTCAGACGATTCACCTGCGGGGAGAAGAGGAGCGCCTCAGACAAAACCTGTCGCGTCGGCCCATCCGTGACAACCTGTCCTTCCGAGAGGAGCAACACCCGGTCGGCGTGCGCCGCCGCGGTCTCCACATCATGGGTGACCAGTACGACGGCATTACCTTCCCGGCGGTACTCGTACAAGAACTCCATCAGACTGCGCTTCAAGCCGTACTCCATCCCTCGAGTTGGCTCGTCAAGAACGAGCACGCGGGGCCGAGCTGCAATCACCGACGCAAGAGCCACCCTCTGCCTCTCACCACCACTCAGCGCCCTGGGGTAGTGGGCTCGATACTGCGCCAGGCCGAACCGGTCCAGCGCCTGCTCGAGTCGTTCCTGTGCCTCGGCGGGGCCGATGCCAAGATGCTTGAGAGTGAACAGTATCTCCTCCTCCACCGTATCAGCGAACAGATGGTCGTTCGGGTTCTGAAACACGAACCCCACGGTACGGGCCAATTCTGCCACCGTCGCGTCCCGCGTGTCCCTGCCCATTACACGGACGCTCCCCTTCCACGGCTTCAGCAAACCGTTGAAGTGCTTCACGAGCGTCGTCTTCCCCGATGCATTACGCCCCATCAACGCCAGCATCTGGCCGGCTCTAAGCTCCAGTGAGACACCCCTTACGACCGGTCTATCCTGCTCATAGCGATACCACAGGTCTTCGACCGTCACCAGTTCCGCACCCCGGTGCATCGGCTCATCGCGATGTCCCTTGAGATTGGCTGCAGCAAGCAGGGGCCCGAGGATGTTCCTGGCCTCCTTCACCGTGACAGGGACCTGTTCGACCTGCACGCCACGACGGCCAAGCTCCGTGACAAGCCGGGCCACCGGGGGCACACCCACACCGCTCGCCGGCATTTCCTCCGACTGCAGCACAAGCCGTGGGCTGCCGTCCGCCACAACCGAACCGTTGCGCAGCACAACAAGGCGGTCCGCGTACTGCACTACGCGGTCAAGCCGGTGCTCGACAAGCACGATGGTGATTCCCAACTCCTCGTTGAGACGCGCCACAGAGGAGAGGACCTCCTCGGCGCTCTTCGGGTCAAGCTCGGAACTCGGTTCGTCGAGCACAAGGACTCGCGGATGAAGAGCAAGCACCGCCGCGATTGCCGCCTTCTGTTTCTCGCCGCCGGACAGTTCCGCCAGCGGCTGCCTTCGAAGATGCGCAATGCCGAGGGTGTCGAGGGCCTCCTCGACCCTCCTAGCTATCAGATCGCGAGGCAGTGCGAGGTTCTCCAGTCCGAAGGCGATGTCCCTCTCGGCATCCGTGGCCACAAGCTGGTTCTCAGGGTCCTGAAAGACCATCCCCACGCGTGTGGCGAACTCGCGGGGCTGGTGCAGGGTGATATCGAGGCCGTCCACGAAAACGGTCCCTGACAGCTTCCCACCGTGGAAATGGGGTATCAGTGCATTCAGGCAGCGACACAGGCTGGAC
>JAUVYD010000062.1 GCA_030603265.1 Dehalococcoidia bacterium | reverse complement strand
GCAGCAGGTGCCTGCCTGCTGCTGTTCGGTGTCACGGACACGTCTCAACCATGGCTGCCGGTCGCATTCGCCGTCGTCTTCGGGCTAAGCCTCGGCTCGGCCCCGTGCGTCTTCTACGCCACGGTTGCCGACCTGTTCCACGGGAAACACTACGGCAGAATAGTCGGCATGATGGTGATGGGTTTTGCCATGGGTGGTACGCTGAGTCCGTGGCTCGCCGGCTACCTCTACGACACAACGGGCAGCTATCAGAGCACCTTTGTATTGCTCATCGCAGGCATGCTCGTCACTGCTGCGCTGATGTGGTTCGTTGCCCCCCGAAAGCTGAACCCGATTGGACACTGACCTGCCAGCCGCCAGGAGTTCAAGTATCACCCTCCTTACAGAGGAAGCAGGGTGGCACAAATATGCCGCCCTCCAGACAGAACAAGGCTGAATGATGGCGAGGAATCGAAAGCTCTACTACGGCTGGGTCATTCTTGGAATCGGATTCCTCACCATTTTCGGCGGCTACGTGTGCCGCAACACGTTCTCGGTCTTCTACCCGGCCATAGTGAATGAGTTCGGCTGGACAAGGGGGGACACCGCGCTCATCTTCTCTATCAACGTCCTCGTGTACGGGCTGTTCGCCCCTGTCGCAGGGGGACTGGCCGACCGATTCCGGACCCGTTACGTGCTCGCAGCGGGAGCGCTCCTCATGGGCGTCGGGATGGTTCTCTGCAGTATCGCCTCGGCGAACTGGCAGTTCTACATCCTGTACGGAGTTGTCGCCGCCATCGGGCTGAGCGTGGCAGGCTGGGCGCCTGTCGCAACACTCATAGCCAACTGGTTCGTGCGTCGGCGAGCGCTCGCCTTTGGCATCCTCGGGGCCGGCTTCGGCATAAGCCTCGTGTCCGCATCCGTCGTACAGTCCGTCATCTCATCGTTTGGCTGGCGAACGGCATACGTCGCCGTCGGCCTGTTCGTCGCGTTACTGATAGTGCCCATCTCCATCATCTTCGTGAGGCGCACGCCCGCGGAGAAGGGGTTGCTCCCGGACGGCATTACGCCCGAGCAGGCACAAGCAGACTCGGCACGTGAGGCCGAGAACGAGGTGAAGAGCGAGTGGCACAAGAACGAGTGGACGCTGCGCAGTGCCGCCCGCACACGCCAGTTCTGGTTCCTCTTCCTCATCTTCGTGTTCTCCATGGGAGTCGTGGAACAGCTCGCCATCTCGCACCAGGTGTACTTCTACCTCGAAGTAGGCTACGACCCCATGGCCGCCGCGACGTTCTACAGCATCTTCGGCATCTGCTTCGCCATCGGGAACCTGGTTGGTTCCCTGTCGGACAGGATTGGCAGGGAGTACTTCTTCATCCCCGCCTGCCTTGTATGCACGGCCTTCACATCCCTTCTGTTTGTTATGAAAGACACATCACCGTCATGGCTGGCGCCACTGATTGCCACCGGGTTCGGTCTGAGCTTCGGCTCAATTCCGTGTGTCCTTAACGCCACCCTCGCGGACCTCTTCCATGGGAAGCACTACGGCAAGATCTCCGGAACGATGATAGTTGGCTTCGCGGTCGGAGGCACCTTGAGTCCCTGGCTGGCCGGATACATGTACGACATAACAGGGAACTACACCGGGTCGTATCTCATGCTCGTCACGGCTCTCCTGGCCACGGCGGCCCTGATGTGGTTCGTCGCACCCCGAAAACTGAACCCTGTCAAACGCTAGTGCCCGGCCGCGGCTTCGCGCCAGGATGTGCCTTCTTGTCTCCGTGCGCCGAACGTTCTAGAGTATCCCCCGGGCGGCCGGCTGCCGATTGCCTGCCGCACCCAGGGAGGGCCAGCCACATGAGAAGCCATGCCACCACCAGAGGACTCGAGAGAGCCACACATCGCGCCCTGTACTACTCCATGGGCTTCCTGCCGGAGGAACTGGACAGGCCGCTCGTGGCCATCGTCAATCCGCAGAACGAGACGATGCCGGGCCACATCCACCTCGATATCATCGCGAAGGCCGTGCGGGAGGGAGTTCTGGCCGCAGGCGGCACGCCCATCGAGTTCGGCACCATAGGCCTGTGCGACGGCATTGCGCAGGGGAACTACGGAATGCACTACCCGCTCGCCAGCCGCGAGCTCATCTGCGATTCGATAGAGTGCATGGTGAACGGCCACTCGTACGATGCGATGGTGCTGGTCACGGAGTGCGACAAGATAACTCCGGGCATGCTCATGGCCGCCGCCCGGCTCAACATCCCCACAATCGTCGTCAGCGGTGGCCCCATGTCCACGGGATGGTACTGCGGCAAAGAGGTCGGCTACACCGACCTCATCGAGGCGCAGGGCCTCGTGCAGCGGGGCGAGATGACACGGGAACAGCTCGCCGAGTTCGAACAGGGAGCGCTACCGGGCTGTGGCGCATGCAACATCATGGGGACCGCGAACACGATGAACTTCCTTACGGAGGCACTCGGCATGTGCCTGCCGGGCAGCACCGCGCTTGCGGTCAGCGGACGCAGGATAGCCCTTGCCAAGCGGACAGGAATGAAGGTCATGGAGCTGTACCGCAAGGGCATACGGCCACGTGACATCCTGACGGAGGACGCTTTCCGAAACGCATTCGTGGTGGATATGGCCATCGGCGGCTCGACGAACACACTGCTGCATCTGCCGGCCATCGCGAATGAGGCCGGCATCACGATAGACATGGGCATGGTGAGGGAGATTGCGGCTCACGCGCCGAACCTGGTCCGCATCAAGCCGTCAGGCATTCACTTCCCGGGAGACCTCGACCACGCAGGCGGAATCACTGCGCTCATGAGGCAACTGATGGATGCAGGCTTGCTCCGCGACAACCTCACCGTCACTTCGGAGAACGTATCATTCAACGTGAAGAACGCCGGCGTGGCAGACAAGACTGTCATCAGGCCGATGGACAACCCGTACACCACCACAGGGGGAATCGCCCTGCTCAGCGGCAACCTCGCTCCCGACGGCGCGGTCTGCAAGGCGGCGGGGGTGCTGCCGGAGATGCTGGAGCACAGAGGCCCGGCACGCGTCTTCAACCAGGAGGAAGACGCAGTGAAAGCCATCTACGAAGGCGAGGTCCAGAGGGGCGACGTCATCGTCGTCCGCTACGAGGGCCCGAAGGGCGGGCCGGGCATGCGGGAGATGCTCTCTCCCACAGCCGCCATCGTGGGCATGGGGCTGAGCGCTTCGGTCGCCCTCATCACAGACGGGCGCTTCTCCGGCGCGACGCGCGGCGCGGCCATCGGCCACGTCTCTCCCGAGGCGGCAGCCGGAGGTACAATCGGTCTCGTGGAGGAGGGAGACACCATCGACATCGACATCCCCTCGGGGAAGCTGACGCTCGAAGTAGACGAGGCCGAGCTTGCACGGAGGAAGACGGCCTGGACTCGTCCGCCATCGAAGGCAGCGCCGGGCAGCTACCTGGAGAGATACTCACGACTCGTGACGTCGGCGATGACCGGCGCCGTGTTCAGCAGGGAATAGGCCCGCGCGTCAGCGCAGCAAGCAAGCAGTCAGGAGGGAGATTGAGATGCAAATCCAATGGCTCGGACACGCCGCCTTCAAGCTCAGCGGGGCAGGGCAGACAATCTACATCGACCCCAGTCGGATGGAGTCACTCGGGCCGGATGTGAAGCAGCTGTTCGACCACCCTGAGCCGGCAGACGTCATACTGTTCACTCACGACCACGCGGACCACTGTGACCCGGGTTCATTCGGGAAGATGCTCAAGGCCGACACGATGCTCGTGGGACCACAGTCCTGCCGCAGCAAACTGGGAGCCGAGATGCACATGGTGGAGCCCGGCGCGGAACTGACCGTCGGTGCAGCCACGATACGCGCGGTCTATGCCTACAACATCACGCGGCACAGGACGCCGGGCACACCCTTTCACCCACGTGGAGCTGGCGTGGGCTACCTGGTAACCATTGAAGGGCACACAGTCTACCATGCCGGCGACACCGAGCCGATACCGGAGATGGAACACCTCGGCAGGGTCGATGTCGCGCTTCTGCCGGTCGACGGCCACTACACTATGCCGCCGGAGGAAGCCATGCAGGCCGCAGCCGTTATCCGATGCGAGGTTGTCATTCCCATGCACCTGTTCAACACTCCCGGCGTAGAGGTCGAGGCGGCAGCCAGGGAGCACCCGAACATCAGCTTCCGCCTGCTGCAGCCCGGCGACACGTATGAACTGTAGTGAGCACTGTCATGCCTGCCGCACATCCGGTGAACTCGTGCACGCCGGCATCGTGACCACGCCGACAGGGTCACGGCACGGGCGCGGGCCGTCCGGGACGCGTGGAAGCTACAGCACGAATGGGCGAGAGCGCGGCTCTCACGAATACTGCTCCGGGAGGGCAGTGGTTGAGTCACGCGCAGGGATACGGTATCCTAGTCTGACTGACAGTACCCTTGGACTTCGGTAGAGGAGAGCACAGGAGGAGCTGCCGGATTGTCCGGCGCAGCAGCTAAGCCATGAGGAGAATCCCCTCTTTCGCGGTTCCGCTTTCCATAGTGGTCGGCGTCCTCGTCGCCGTGGCATCGTTCTCCGGAGTCTTCATAGACACGACCTACGCTTCCGAGGCGACGTCGTTCGCGACACAGGGCAGGGCACAGGATCTCGTCAACCTCGTGTGGGTCCTGCCGCTCTTCGGCATCGCGCTGCACTACCTCCGAAGGGGCCTTTTCTCCGCACGGATAGGCTGGCTGGGCATCCTTCTCTACTTCACCTACACGTACCTGCTCGCTTCGATGGGACTCGCGTACAACCACCTGTTCCTGGTATACGTCGCTATCTATGGCCTGTCGCTTGCGCTCCTCATCGTCGGGTTCGGCTGCATACGGTACAGTGATATGCACTGGCGCTTCTCCCACCACTTCCCTCGCAGAACCACCGCCGTGTTCGTAATCGCCATGGGGGCATCGGTGGCGCTTCTGTGGCTGGGAGACATCGTTCCGTCTCTCGTGAACGGCACGCCTCCACCACAGCTTGGCGAGGCGGTGAGCCAATCGTTGGTGGTGCAGGCACTTGACCTCGGGATAGTCGTGCCCCTCTCAATCATCGGGGGAATCACGCTCCTGAGACGCATGGCCGTCGGTTACCTGCTGACCGGCCTTGCACTCGCCAAGGCCGTACCGATGGGACCGGCACTGCTCGCGATGGCGGCTTTCCTCACAGGCGCAGGACTTGCAGTAGCACCACCTATGGTGATCTTTGCGGGCCTCGTCACAGGGTTCGGAATATACTTCGCGTTCCGCTACGTGCGCAGCCTGGCCTAGAAGCCACGCTCTCTACTCCGTATCTGTCTCCGAAGCCTCCAGGGACGAAGCTCGTTCGAATTCGCCGTGAGCGAGCGCGATGAAGACAATCGCCAGTATGCCCAGGATGAAGGGCGGCGGAATCAGGACCGCGCAGATGGCGCCCGCAAGGGCCAGGCCCCACTTCTGTCGCCTGATGGCGAAGACTCCCCCGATGATGGCCATGATGCCGAAGATGAGTAGCGGCCACCCGACCAGGTTCAGGAACTTCATCCCGAAGGGGTCCATGTGCATCGCTGGGCAGCACAAGCCCACGGCGCCCAGGATGCCACCGGCAAGAATACCCCACGCCCCCGCCACTATGCTGCAAATACCGCCCGCGACAGGCTTCCAAGTCTTCTTCATGGCTCACCTCCTCACATGTTCCAGTATACACTGCGACGCGCCGTCGTCCGGCGCGTCGCAAGAAGTGCTCTCTCCGGAGAATCAGGATTTGTACAGGACAGCTCCCCGCCGGCACGCACGAGGGCACGTCGTCCTGACTGGCGCGGATTCAAGACTATTGCCGGGTAACCCCGGCGAGGGCAGCCTCTGCAGCAACACCCCTGCCGGGCCCATTACCCGGCTGACTGAGAGAAGGGATTTCGCGGCCGGGCAAGCCGCTACTCTGCATATCTGGCCTCACCCGGGGTGCGGCCGGTGCTGTCACTTACGGGTCACTACCTCGGCCCTGCCGCTCGCGCTGTGATTCGTGCGACCAACCACTACGTTCATCGCAGTGTCACGCGCCATCTGCTCGGACCACAGGCGTATCTCGCCGAAGTCTCGATAGTCTCCGGCGAAGCCGGCCCTCGCGAGGAACCTGGCGACAGGGCCACCCACGCTGCCGTCCAGTTTGCCGCCAAAGGTGGCGCAACCCTTCACGCGCAGGTACTCCGCCATCAGCGCAACATTCGCGGGCAGCGCCCGCACGATGTACTGAGCGGAGTGACCGAGGGGGCCGCTCTGGAACAACCAGATGTCCCTGTGCGAGAGAGCGGGAGCGAAGCGATCGAGGAACTCCAGCGCGTCCTTCCTCCACTTGCCTCCGTAGACCGCACTCCCGAGCACGACGCTGTCATAGCCGCTCACATCCTGTACCTCAGCTACGGGGACCACGTCCACATCGAACCCTGTGCGACAGAGCGTGAGAGCCACAGCCCGTGCAATCTCTGCCGTCGACCCGTGCACACTCGAGTAGGCTATCAGTACTCTCAATTCATCCATGTCAGTCTCCTTGCTCTGTCCTTCGATGGTCCGTTTCTTACACTCATCCATATTTACGAACTCTCACCCGATGTATCACACCTTTCGACCACAACCACTCAACAATCCCAACAGCTTCACGTCCCGACTCGCCAGAACAATCCTAGGCCAGAGCTGGCAGGCTGCACGACCCCCTATGGACTGGATTGCCTCTCCCACGGACGGATGGTTCGCAAGTCATCAGGTCGATGGAAGGACCGACCATCGACCGCATGAGCGCGCCCATACGAACGTCCGCGACATGTCCGGACTTCCCGTAACAACCGCTGCCGCTTCTTCACGGGAAATTGATAATCGCCTGCTATCTTTGTCCCATGGCAGAACAGAGCAGGCGACAGGGTCGGACAGACCCTGCGTGATGATACCGCCGCCCGAACGTGGCAGCGGGCATTCTCTCCTCCACAGTGGGGGCTGCGGACGCAGCCCCCACTGGCTGTGCCCAATCCTTTGCCCACGGAGCTGAGCGAGCAATGAACGATCCCCAGCTCGACAGCCTTGCCCCGGAGACCGTGCACAACATCCAACCATCGAGGAACACTCCGATCGCATGAGGAGCCACAGCACAACCATCGGCCGGTGCAAAGAAACGTCATAACGCGTGCGTCTTCACGAGAAATTGAAATCCGACTGCTAGCCTTGAAGCAGTGCAGAGAGATGAAAGGCAGATATCCCGAAGAGAGACTACCTGTGGCAATGCCACAGCCGGGAGGAGGGCGAGACCGACAGAGAACAGGCACAAGCGACAGACCCGGGATAGACGAAACACGCCAGCCACAACTGGACATGAAAGACAGGAGGTACTGACAGTATGAAAAAGAACGGACACAAGCTCATAGTGGGCACACTGGTGGCGACGATGGCGCTGACCGGCGTCCTGCTGGCAACGGGTTGCGCCACAGAGGTGAACGATACGGATTCCGGTGAGGTCCTGATGGTAGGGAGCGCGCAGACACCGGACATCGACCAACAGGACCTGGAGATCACGTTCGCACAGGCATGGCAGGAAGTGGAGGGGGATGAAAAGGGCGGTCGTTGCCGGACGCTGGTCGATAAGGGACTTATTACTCACGACCAGGTTGACGAGTTCAAGGAATGGCTCGATAGCCAGCGAGGCCCGGAGAACTGCGATGGGGACTGCGAAGACTGCGACGGGGACCACGAAGACCACGGCGCGGACCACGATGCCTGCGGTGGGGACTGCGAGGGCTGCGATGACTGCGATGGGGACTGCGATGGGGACTGCGATGGCTGCGAACAGGCCTAGTAGGCTATCAGTGCTCTCAATCCATCCATAACTACGAACTCCCGCCCGCGGGCATTCTCTTCGCCACACGGGGGCTGCAGACGC